>SEEV01000330.1 GCA_004211695.1 Rhodococcus sp. (in: high G+C Gram-positive bacteria) | reverse complement strand
TGCTGCCGGCCCAGGTGAGCGCCGACCAACTGGCAGCGATCGGCGCCTACGTCCGCTCGGTGCTGTCGGCTTTGGAGATCGGCTTCGGCCCGACCCACACCGAGTTGGTGCTGACCGAGAGCGGGCCTCGGATCATCGAGACACACACCCGGCTCGCCGGCGATTGCATCCCCCAGCTGGTCCAGGACGCTCTTGGGGTGAACCTCACCGAGTACACCGTCCGCCAGGTCCTCGGCGAACGGAACCTCCTCCACGGGCTCCGCGCCGAACTCGCCGACGCGGCGACGCGACCACCCAGGTACGAGGCAATCTGGTTCGCGTCAAGCGAGATGGACTGCACGCTCCAGTCGATAAGCGGCCTCGAGTCGGCTCGGCTCCGCGAGGGTGTGCGCGAAGTGGAGCTGTACCGCGCTGCTGGTGCCAGGTTGGAGTCACTGCGCACTTCTGATTCACGGTTCGGACATGCTCGTGCATATGCGGATGACCCCCGAGTAGCGGTTTCGCGAGCCCGAGAGGCCTTGGACGCGACCGAGATCCGGGTGCTCCTCCCTCCCCTACGCTCAACGTCGCCGATTTGACTGGGAGCGGTTGGGTGAGAGCCGCCCGATCGCTATCCGCGTGGCGTGTGCGGCTCCCGTAGTAACTGGATCGTGCCCCGGCTCGTCACCATGCACTGATGAGCACATACGCGGCCACGACGGACCCCACCACCGCGCCGCCGTAACACAGCACCACGACTACCCCACCGGCCCGCTCGAGGCGCAAGCCGTGATACAGCGCGAAGCGGAATCTGTGCGCCCAGTGGAACAATGCCAACAAAACCCGCAGCACGGGAATCGGCAGGGCCGCGGTCATGCCATCAGCGCTGAACAACAGCCACGCTGCAGGCTCCAGTGATCTCGGTGTGCTCCGCTTTGGGGCCGGTGTCCTCTTTGTTGTCGTCGCAAGATCACCCACGCCACAACCGCGCGACACATCAGGTTCAACGCCCGGTTGTCGGTCGCAGGTCACGGGCTCCTCTCAGATCTGTCTACTCGACTGACCTCACTCCGCGCGAAATCAGTTCGAAGAGAGCCTCTCCGCGACGTCGCGATAGCGAAAACACGGGCATGATCATCGAACCGGGGCGAACCAGTCCCCCCGACAAGGTGCGCATTGCGACCCACACGTGCGCCGATGAAATCGACGAGAAGAACGCCCGCCCCGTCGATGCCGTGTCCTTGCACCGTCACCGGCCCACATGGTGCCCCTGGATCCAATCACCTTGCGAGAAGTCCGCGACTCAGGCGAATTAGGATACCGTCAGTCCTTTATTGCGCCTATAACATACCTCGAGTATGTTTGATGTTGACAAGTTTGCCACGCGTGCGCAGCGGTGTTGGGCTGGCTCAGGGCATGGGTCGGCCGATGATATGGAGCGCGGGGCGATGCCGCCCGGAGCGTGCCACAGCGACGGCCGGGCAGCGATTTCTGGCGGGCCCACACTATGTGGCGAACTGGTCGCTGACGTTGGATGTACCGATCCGGTCGACCACGCTCCGTTGTGGTGTAGCGCCCGGACGAGGCGTTCAGGAGACGGCCGAATGATCGAACAGTCGATCCACGGATCGTGTCGCGAACCCGGTTTCGGTGCAACAACACCGAAAGGCGAACAAATGATGCACACTCACCACAGCGCGGTCGCCACTGTGCCGATCGAAGTCGCGTTCGACTTCATCGGCAACTACCGCAACGTCCCCACCTGGGTCTTCGGCATCTCGCGATTCGACCCCACGAGCACCCTCGACCACGGCCTCGGCGCCACCTTCGACGCCGCCATGCAGGTCGGCTTCAAGACCCTCCACTCGATCCTCACGATCACCGCCTGGGAAAGAAACCGACTGATCGCTCTCGACTCGATCGACGGCTTCAAGAACACCTCGACCTGGTGCTTCACCGCCACCGGCATCTGCGAGACCCAACTGACAGTGGACTTCAGCTATCAACTGCCCAGCGGACTGACCGGAAAAGCCCTCGGCCGACTCCTCGAACCCTTCGCCGCCCAAGCCATCGGCCACACCGAATCCAACCTGCGGCGCCGGATCGAGGACTTCAATGCCGACACCCGCACGACCCACCCCTGGCGCCCGGGAAACGCCGCGGCCGGATGAACGCACCGCCGACGCACTTCAGTGGCTGCCCGCGCCGTCGGCACCCTGACCGCGCTGGACGAACTGGGTCTCGAATCGCTACTCGATCACCGGCACCCGACACCGGCCGCTCGGGTACCTGACCGGTACCCGATGTTCGACGGCTTCACGATCGACCACGCATCGCCGGCCTCCCCGGCCCGCGGCCCCGAGTCCGTCGTCACCGCCCTCTCACCATCGCGCGCGCCTACGGCTCCACCGTCGTCGGCGACGGCGTGCACAACCAGAACCAAACCGACTCCGTCCACGCCTGCGGCTGCGACCAGGCGCAAGGCTCCTACCTCGCCGCACCCGCCGACACCGTCGGGGTGCTGCTGCCGCAGCACCCGGGCACCGGCGGACCGGAATCGGCACCCCGCCTGCCCGCTGAGCCGTGCGGCCGACGCCGAAACGCATCTCGGGCAGCGGAACCGCCGGGGCGGAAGGTCGAAGTCCGGCGCCCGGCGACCGCCCGGCGCCAGGACGATCACATCCCGGTCAGGGCACGCGCGGCGTTGCCCACACCCCCCGGAGGCAAGGGCCGGGAGAAAGCGATGTCGATGGGCCGCCTCCTCGGCGCCGAGCGGATCACCCACGTAACCCACGGAGAAGCGCACCGGGTACGACAACCACCAGGCGAACAGGACGGTACACACGAGGCCTGCCCGAGTCTGAGAGCCGTTCCGATCAGTATCAGTGTCCGCACAAGATCAACTTCCTGCTCATCAGCATGGGGCGGCTGATTTCTTGGGGAATGCGTGGGTGGGGAGCCGGATCGCTCGGAGCTGCCACACGCGAAACCGGTTTGCGGTTTGCTCCGGTCGCACATCGCACTCCGCACGACCTCGAACAACCATCCGCGGAAAGGTCTACCGTCGAGGTAAGACTCCAGAGACGAGGCCACGGTGAGTACAACCGATAACAAGCGACGCGACGTCCTCGACGAGCACACGCTCCACATGGGCGCGGGCTTCAAAGAGCAGGACCGCTCGCACGTGCTAGAGGTGTTGTCGACGCTCGCGGCGCACCTGGGGCGTTGGGACCCCAACGATGTGGACGTGGAAGTCTCGGTGAAAGACCGGGGCGGCAAGGAACAGCGAATCACGTTACGCACGACGCTCCCCGGCCTTCCGCCATTAGTGGCAGCCGCCGCCGATCCGCACCTGGTTCAGGCTCTCGGCGCAGCGAAGCGTGAGCTGATCCGGCAGATCGAAGACCAGAAGTCGGCGCGGGAACCTAAGAACAACCGACAGCTCAGGAACAAGACGATCCGACATCTCGGCGCCCTTCGGACGCCGCGCGCGGATACTCGATGACCGCCGGCGTCGGCACGCTGGGCGGCTTCACGAAGCTGCTTCGGCAACATGGCGCCGTTCTTCTTCACCGGGACGCCGCGATGTCCGCACGAACCCTCGCGACTGCCCGCTTGCGGCCGCACCGGTGACCGCAAATCGAAACTCGTTGTGCGCCAATTCGAAATGTATCGATCGAAGCTCACTGAGGATTCGGTAAACGAATTACCTGGGGTATCACAGGGACGCGCCGCGGCGTAGCGTTGTGGTGACACCTTGTGGGCTCGCCCAGCAAGTTGGCTCACCCAATCCAGGTAAAACCTTATGCACCAGCTCAGTTCACTCGATGCGCAGTTCCTCGACGCCGAGACATCCACCACCTCCACCCATGTCGGGGTCCTGAGTGTCCTCGGCCCCACCGCGCCGGGCGGCGGGCTCACGGTGCAGGACCTCCGGACGCTCGCAGACGGCCGATTACACCTGGTGGGGCCACTGCGGTGGCGGCTACAGGAGGTACCCCTCGGGCTCGACCGGCCATACTGGGTGGACTCCGAGTTCCTCGACCTCGGCTATCACATCCGGGAGGTCGCCCTGACCGGTCCCGGCACCGACGAACAGCTCGCCGAGCAGATTTCCGGTCTGGCGGCACGTCCACTGAGCCGCGACCGGCCCCTGTGGGAGTGCTATCTGGTGAACGGGCTCACCGGTGGCCGGCAGGCGATCTACACCAAGGTACATCCCGCGGTGATCGACGGTCTGACCGCGGCGCAGGCCCTCGCGGTGCTGATGGACACCACCCAGGTACCCCGCACGGTGCCGCACCGGCTCAGCGACGAGCAGTACCAGGCGGCCGGCGCCCTGGGGATGCTCGGCAACAGTGCCTGGCATCTCGCACTGTTGCCCGCGCGACTGATGTGGTCCTCGCTCCGGCTGGCGCCGCACCTGCCCGAGCTCGCCCGCGCCCTCACCGTCCCCGGCGCGGACCTGCTGGGCACACTCGCCCGGAGGCTGATCCCGGGCGTGCGGCGGTGGTCGGCTGACGAGCCGACGGCCGGGGCACCGACACCGCCCGACACCCCATTCAACGCCCCCGTCACTGCGCGCCGACGCTTCGCGTTCACCTCGTTGCCGCTCGGCGAGGTCGAGTCGGTCCGGACCGCGTTGGGGTTCACCGTCGACGATGTGGTGACGGCGCTGTGCACCACCGTGCTGCGTCGCTGGCTCATCGACCACGATGCCCTGCCCGACACGGCGCTGGCCGCCGCCATGCCGATCGCGGGGCGCACCGACGCACAGTTCACCGCCGCCGGCCATCGGCTCTCTCTCCTGTCCGTCGCCCTTCCGATCACCGAAGCCGACCCGGCACGCCGCCTGCAAAAGGTGCACACCTCGCTCACGTCGGCACCCCAACGTTTCCGCGCCGCACCCGCCACCTTCGTCCGCGACATCGGCGCCGCGCTGCCGCGGGCGCTGCGCGGTCTGATCTCGCACACACCGCTGCGGGCGCTGACCCTGGCCACGCCACCGGTCAACCTGATCATCTCCCACGCCGTCGGCCCTGCTCAGCCGCTGTATGCCGCGGGCATCGAGGTGACCGGAAACTTTCCCGTCTCCGCCGTCAGCGACGTGGCCGGCGGCATCACCATCGCCGCCATGTCCTACGCCCGGCACCTCGACGTCGGCATTATCGCCTGCCGAAATCTCGTCCCCGATGTGTGGGAGGTGACCGGGCAGCTACACCAGGCCCTCTCCGAACTGACCGCGTGCACCCGCAACGTCCGATACCTGCGCCCCGCCCGTCCCCCGGTGTCGAGGTAACCGCTCTCGTCATCGGCGCCACCATCCACCGACCCGAATACGTAGAAAGTCACAGCTCTACCCAGACACGATTTCGCATGCAGGCCGTCCTGTGGAGCGGATCCTCAAGCAGGACACGTCGCCATAAGCGGTACCCGGAATCGGTGGCAGCCGGGGAATCCGGCTGCCCCTCATCAGGCGTCGGCGATGGGCGTGATCACGTACGGCGCGGCTCCGACCATCGCCGCGAGGCCATGGATTGAGCGATCGACTCGCTGTACGCGAAGCCGACCCCCGGGGCCCGCGGCGCGGGACGCGGCGTGCCAACGCCGACTGCTACCGATAACAGTATGAATCGGAGGAGGCGTCGCCGCCCTGGAGGCGAACCTGGTGTACCCGCAGACCCCGAAAGTCCTCGTCATGAGGGAAGAAGGCCTCGTCAATGGTCATTCCGCCGCGAGGATCGGCGTGTATCTCGGCCATCCAGGCACCAACCCCGTCCGGGTAGAACTGGTCGTCCCAGGCGCCGTAAAGGGAGTTGGTGAGGTAGACCCGCCGACCATCACGACTGATCTCGACCATCTGTGGGCCACCGGACAGCGACTGGTTCGGTGCCGCCGGATGAGCGCTGTGGCCCACGATCCCTCCGAGCCGGACGGACCCGGTCTCGATGGGACTGGCTGGGTCGTGCACGTCGAACTGTTTGAGTTCCCCGATACCCCAGCACGAGACGTAGAGGAATTTGTCGTCGACCGACAGGTCGATATCGGTCACCAGCGGTGGCACCGCACCGAACGGTTTCAGCGCAGGCGGCAACAGGTCGGGATCGGCCGGCTCGGCCGGGATAGTGATCACCTTGTCCACCGCCCAGCTGTCCCTGTCGCGGTGCCAACGCCACACCGAGGCCGACAGATCCTCAGTCGAGATCACCACGCCGAGGAATCCCCACGTGGCCTCCGGGTCGTGCGACGGGCGCAGCTCGAGCGGCATCTGGTGCTGCGCGCCGAGATCCACTCGTTGCTGGTGCTTGCCGGTGGCGAGGTCCCAGAAGTGGATCGCGTGGCCGTACTTGTTCTCCAGCAACAGCTCCGGTACCAGCCCGCCCTCGATCATCGATGGCGTGCCCCACTCGCTGCTGATCAGTGTGTTCTGGTTGAGATGCCACCAAGCGTCGTACGCGAGATATTGAGGCCCCCGGTCGGTCTCCCATTGCCGGAGCACATCGAATGTGGAGTGATCGAGCAGTGCGATCCCGCCCGGCCCGTCCGATCCGTTTGCGCTGCCGAGGCAGGTCATGAACACGCCGTCCGGCCCGCAGTGCAACGTGTGTGGTCGGGAGTAGCCGGCCTTGGCTGCGAGCTCGGCGCTGTCCACGATCTTGGCCAGCGTGGGCTGACGTGGATCGGGCTGAGTATCGAACACGTACAGGTGGGACGAGCGCAGACCCGGCACGATCAGGTACCGGCGAGCCAAGCCCTCCATGTGGTGACCCTCGTGTTTCAGCGCGCTGCTACAGGCGTTCCAGCCGAAATGGTGCAGCTCGTTGCCCATGTGGGGTACCTCGGTCCAGCCCACCACCCGGCCGAATGTGCCCGAGCCGGGATCCACGTCGATCACGCTCAGCGCATCGGGCTTCTCCGCTGCGCGATCGAACGCGACCACGTAGGCCAGTTGCTCCGGTGCGGCAGCGGCCGCCTCGGCTGCGCTGCGGTAGAAGGTCGGATCCATAGTTGGCTGACTCATCTCAGCCTCCTTCGTATCGATACGACGAGACCCGCTCATACCGCTTGTCACACCTACCGCAATCCCCGCCCACAGGTCGCAGCGATGAGAGAGGACGCACGGGCTCTCGGTGTACACCAAACCCCCGTCTACGCGCACAAACCCCGCCCGTCTATCGCGTACCGGGACATGGATACCCACTAAGGATAGGAGAAGCGGACGCCGTCGGGGTCGGCGTTCGGGTTCCGGTTCGCCGAGGAACCGACCCCAGGAATCGAGAACCTCGCGCCGGGTGGCCCAGTCGTGCAGATTGAGGATGTTCAGTGCGGCGAGGGTGAATCCGGCGGGTCGAACGGTGTCCGATACCGGATCAGAGGGAGGGCACGGGAACAGTACCGAGCTCTTGTCCCGTAGGTGGGGGACGATGAGTTCGGTGATGATGCGCTGGTGTTCGGGCGAGGTCATGTACGCAGTGAGGGCATCCTGGTCGGTGAAGACCGCGGAGACCGCGTAGTCGGCGTTTCCCGGACGAACCCGCATGTCGGGGCCGTGCCGGTAGGACTCGATGCCGGCGGCCGCCGCCGACAGAGCGTCGAGGGACTCGCCGAGCGCCGTCAGTGTCGCCGCGGGCACGTCCGGCGTGAAGGTGAAGGTGACGACATGGCCGATGGGCATGAGAGGCTCCTTAGCCGGTTCGCAGTGCTGGGGTGGTCGCGGTGAATGCGGTTCGTCGGTCGAGTTCGGAGGTTCCGCCCCAGACCCCGTAACCTTCGCGGGCCGAGAGCGCATACTCTCGGCATTGGTCGAGCACCGGGCAGCGGAGACAGATGCGTTTCGCCTCCCGTTCGCGTCGCACGCGAGGCCCTTTCGGCTCGTCTTCGGGGGCGAAGAACAGGTAGGGGTCCATCGATCGGCAGAGGGCGTGCAGACGCCACGCCCACGTCTCATGTACCGGTCGGACGGGATTCGCTGCGCGGGTCATCACTATCTCTCGGGTCGTACAACAGCAACGATCATGGGTGATGGGCACGTTCCGGGCGTCGACCACCGACGCCCCGGAACGTGTCCCCGTGGTCCGTGCCTGCGGGTGAAGAGGCGCTCCGGTCGCGGCACGGACCCGTTCGGGGCGGGCTGGGTGCGCGTGTCGCGCACATTCCCACCAGGTCACCCTGTGGTGGAGTGTGCTCCGGTCATGAGGGCGGCGAGGTCGTCGGGTTCGAGGAACGACGGCGGCGGTGGTGGCCCCCAGGCGTACAGGCCTTGGAGTCCGTGCAGCACTTCCGGTGACCAGAGTTCGTCCTCGGGGACGGTGTCCATGTCGGAGTAGTACTCGGAGAAGTTCCCCGCCGGGTCCTTGAGGTACCAGAAGAAATTCGCGCCGGCGTAGTGCCGGCCGAGTCCCCAGATGTGCCGTTCGGGGTTGCCGTCGAGCATCGCGTGCGCGCCGCGGCCGACCTCGTCGATGTCGTCGACCTGCCAGCTGGTGTGGTGCATGAAGTTCACCGGTGCGGCCATGACGAGGACGTTGTGGTGCTCGACGGAGCAGCGCAGGAACGCGGCCTTGTC
>SEEV01000847.1 GCA_004211695.1 Rhodococcus sp. (in: high G+C Gram-positive bacteria) | reverse complement strand
GACACCACCCTCGCCGGCGACCTAGGCGTGACCGAGATCGGCACCGATGAGGTGTACGCGGCGATGGACTGGCTGACAGGTCGTCAGACCGCCATCGAAAGGAAGCTGGCCACGCGGCATCTGGATCCGAAAGTCAACCCCTCACGGATGGCGATGTTCGACCTGTCCTCATCCTGGGTGACCGGTCGGCACTGCGAACTGGCCGCCCGCGGATACTCCCGAGACGGCAAAAAGGGTTGCGAGCAAATCGAATACGGTCTCCTCACCGACCCGCAAGGACGCCCCGTCGCGATCCGCGTGCTCCCCGGCAACACCGCCGACCCCACCGCGTTCACCCACGCGGTGACCGCGGTGAAAGACACGTTCGGGCTCGAGAACATGCTGATGGTCGGCGACCGCGGGATGATCACCTCCGCCCGCATCACCGCCCTGAAAGAGCTCGGCGGCATCGGCTGGCTCACCGCGCTACGGGCACCGCAGATCGCCGCGCTGGCCGCCGACGACGGGCCGTTGCAGATGTCGCTGTTCGACGAGCAGAACTTCGCCGAGATCTCCCACCCCGACTACCCCGGGGAACGTCTGGTCGCGTGCCGCAACCCGCTACTCGCCACCGAACGCGCCCGCAAACGCAGCGAATTACTCACCGCGACAGAGGAGAGACTCGCACCGATCATCGCCGCCGTGGCGGCGGGTCGCCTCCGCGGCGCGGACAAGATCGGTGTCCGGGTCGGGAAGGTCCTCGGCAAATTCAAGATGGGCAAACACTTCGACCTGACCATCACCGACACCACCTTCACCGCGGTACGCAACCCCGGGCGAATCGAGGCCGAAGCGGCCCTGGACGGTCTCTACGTGATCCGGACCACCGCGACCGGCGGCGAACTCGACACACCCGGGGTAATCGGGGCGTACAAGAACCTGGCCCGGGTGAAACGAGACTTCCGCAGCCTCAAAGCGATCGATCTGGACCTGCGACCCATCCACCACCGCCGCGAAAATCGGGTGCGGGCGCACGTGCTGATCTGCTTTCTCGCCGCCTACCTGACCTGGCACCTGCGTAGCGCGTTGGCGCCGTTGACCTTCACCGACGAGAACCCACCACAACGGCGCGAGGACCCCGTCGCCCCGGCCACAATATCGGCGGCCGCGAAGGCGAAGACAGCCCGCCGCACCGCCGCGGCCGATGATCTGCCCGTGCGCTCCTATCAGGGGCTGCTCACACATCTGTCGACGCTGACCAGAAATGATCTCCGATACGGCGACGGCGGACCCGTCATCGCGACCCTGGCCGAACCCACCCCGACACAACGACGAGCGTTCGAACTCCTCGGCGCCCCGATCCCCGTCACCCTGGCCTGAGGGCGCCGTCGACAGAACAAAACCATCCACCAAACGCCAAAACGCCAGTTCAACCCATAAAACTCTCTGCCACACCATCGCAACTTCGGTCTAGTTCCCCAGGGGCGCTGTGCCCCGCCGTGGTGAAGGAAAATGTGGTGCCCGGCTCGCCCGGGCGCGTACTCCATCGGGACTGTCGTCGACGGCCTGGCCGGTT
>SEEV01000034.1 GCA_004211695.1 Rhodococcus sp. (in: high G+C Gram-positive bacteria) | reverse complement strand
TGAAGAAGCGCGGCGGGACCGTGCTGTTCGTCAATCCGCGCCGCATCGAGTCGTCGTCGCCGGAGACCGGTGAGGTGCTGCTGATCAAGCCGGACACCGACTTCTACTTCCTCGCCGGGATTCTGCACGAGATCGTCTTCCGGATCGGGTACGACCGGGCCGCGGTGGAACGTCACGCGCGACGCGTCGACGAACTGCTCGACTTCGTCCGGCGGTATCCCGTCGACCGGATCGCGGCGGTCACCGGCATCGACGCCGGGACGATCCGGCAGGTCGCCGACGACTTCTGCGCGGCGCCGACCGCGAGCATCTACATGGCGACCGGTGTGAACCAGGGCCGGCAGGGTGCCCTGGCCTACTGGATGCTCACCATGGTGAGCCTGTTCTCCGGCAACCTCGGCAGGCGCGGCGGCAACATCTACTCCCGCGGTGTCGCCGATGTCGTGCAGGGCTCGAAACGCAAGCGGGAGGACCCGTTCTACGACGGTCCCTTCGGAGAGATGCGCACCGTCGGCGGTGACCTGCCCGCCGCGCTCCTCCCGGAGTTCATCGAGAACCCCGACGACCCGATCCGCGCACTGATCGTGGTGTCGGGCAACCCGCTGCTGTCGGTCGGTGGGGACGGCCGCCTGCGCCGGGCGCTCGAGCAGTTGGACCTGATCGTGACCGTCGATCTGTACCGCACGGTCACCGGGGAGATGGCGGACTACGTTCTGCCGGCGACGGACTGGCTGGAACGGGAGGACGTCAACTTCCTCAACACGATGGGTGTCGCGATGGAGCCCTACCTGCAGTACACGCCCGCCGTCGTGCCGGCGAAGGGGGAGCGCCGCGACGACTGGTGGATCCTGTCCCGCATCCAGCAGGAGATGGGCGTTCCGACCCTGCTCGACGACCCGGACCCGAATCCGTTCGCCGCGGTCGACGCGATGATGCGGGACTCGGGTCTGAGCATCGACCTCCTCGCGACGATGCCCTGCCAGACCGCGGTGCTGCCGGAGGCCGATCCCTCGCACGTGTTCAGCATCGCGGTCCAGCACGACGACGGCCTGATCGACTGCTGCCCGGCGCTGTTCCAGCGCTCGTACCGGACCGCCGAACGCATCCTCGAGGAGCTGGCCGCGGAACCCGCCGACCAACTCAAGCTGATCACCCGGCGCACCCACTACATGGTCAACAGCTGGCTGCACAACCTCCCGGTGTTCAAGCAGGGTGTCCACCAGACCAATCCGCTGTGGATGAACCCGGACGACGCGCGGTGCCGGGACCTCGTCGAGGGCGACGACGTCACCGTGCGCAACCGTCACGGCGAGGTCGACGCGGTGCTGGTGTGCGACGACACCCTCCGGCCGGGCGTCGTGGCGATGACACACGGCTGGGGTCAGGGCACGGCCCGAGGACTGGACGTCGCGCGGCGCAATCCGGGTGTGAACGTCAACCGGCTCGCGCCCACCGGGACGGACGGTTACGACCCGCTCAGCAACCAGTCGCAGCTCACCGGCATCAACGTCGAGGTGATCCGAACCACCTGCTCCCCTTGTGGAGAGAACCAAATGCCATTAGGTTAATCGGGTGTGACGTGAGACACCTGTGGTGTGTCGCGCATTCCTTGTCCTGCGCGGCGGAGTCCTGGATGCATCCACCTGCCGCGACTTCCTGGGAGGTATTCAATGAGCGGAACCGTGATCGACGCACTGACCTACTGGGCGCGGACCGTCCCCGACCAGCCGGCGATCGACTTCGCCGGCGACGTGGTGACCTACCGCGAACTCGACACCTGGGCGGACGGCGTCGCCCACGACCTCGCCGCCCGCGGCGTGACGGCCGGGGACCGGGTCAGCTACCTCGGCGTCAACTCGCTCGAGTGGTGCGTCGCCGCGCTCGGCGCGATGAAGGTGGGCGCCATCTCGGCACCGTTCAATCAGCGGATGCTCGCCGGTGAGCTGACCACCCTGGTCGAGGACTGCGAACCGACCGTCGTGTACTGCGCCGAGGCTCTGCGCCCGCGTCTCGACGAGGTGCACGCGGCGCGTGGCACCTTCGCCATCGCAGAGTTCGAGCGGGACGTGCGTCCACTCCGCGGCGGCGCCCACGCGCGCTTCCGCACCCCGGTGGCGGAGCAGTCGACGCCCACCGCGATCGTGTTCACCAGCGGCACCACCGGCAAGCCGAAGGGCGTCGTGTTCACTCACGCCACGATCGCCGGCGAGATGCACGAGTGGTCGCTGATGGAGCCGATCGAGCAGAACCGCCTGCGCCCGCTGCTCGTGCTGCCGCTGTTCACCGCGGCCGGCATCATCTGGGGAATCTCCCGCACCGTGCTGCACGGCGGCACACTGCTGCTGCAGCCCGGGTTCGACCCCGAGGCGGCGCTGCGGGTGATGATCGACAGCCGGGCGACCACCCTGACCGGACCGCCGATCCTGTTCGAGCAGATCTCCCGCGTGCCCGGCTTCGAGGACGCGGACCTGAGTCACCTGACCACCGCCCACGTCGGTGGCGCCCGGGTCCCGGCGGCGCTGGTCGGCACCTGGCTCGCCCGCGGCGTCCAGCTGCGGCAGATCTACGGGCAGACCGAGATCGGCGGCTCGGCCACCGCGATGCCCCGGCACGAGGCGGCCGACCACCCCGACAAGTGCGGGTTCGGCGGCATCTTCACCAAGATCCGCGTCGTGGACGCCGACGGGAAGGACTGCGCGCCGGACGAAGTGGGTCAGATCCTGTTGCGGGGCCCGGGCATGATGCCGGGCTACTGGCGCAACGAGGACGCGACCCGGTCCGCGCTGATCGACGGCTGGCTGCACACCGGCGACCTCGGAAAGCTCGACGAGAACGGCTATCTCACGTTCGTGGACCGGCTCAAGGACATGATCATCTCCGGTGGCCTCAACATCTCGCCCGCGGAGATCGAGCAGGTGATCAACCGGCTGCCCGGCGTCGAGGAGGTCGCGGTGATCAGCGTGCCCGACGACAAGTTCGGTGAGACCCCGGCCGCGATCGTGAAGAAGGTCGAGGGGGTCACCGAGGCGGACGTCGTCGCGCACTGCAACAAGAATCTCGCCGACTTCAAGGTTCCACGGTACGTCGTCTTCGTCGACGCCGCGCTACCCCGGATGGCCAGCGGCAAGATCTCCAAACGGGACCTTCGGGAGACGTATTCCGATGTCCCGCAGACCTACCCGAAGGTGCGGTGACGGCGATGACGCAGCAACAGCGAGTGGCGGTGGTGACGGGTGGTGGCCGCGGAATCGGGGCCGCGATCTCGCGAAGGCTGGCGGCCGACGGGTTCGCGGTGGCGGTCAACTACTCGTCCAGCGCGGCGGACGCGCAGGACGTGGTGGACAAGATCGTCGCCGGCGGTGGCCGGGCGGCCGCGATCCGCGCCGACGTGTCCGACTCGGCGCAGGCCGAGGAGTTGATCGCCGCGACGACGGCCGAGCTCGGCGCGCCGACGGTGCTGGTCAACAACGCGGGCATGAACCTCGCCGGCGCGGCCCGGAAGCAGTCGCCGACCGACTGGGACCGGGTGATCGGCGTCAACCTCAGCGGCGCCTTCTACTGCACCCACGCCGCGCTGCCCGCGATGTACGACAGCGGCGGGGACGTGTCGTGTTCGTCAGCAGCCCCTCCGGCGGACGGCGGCCGTCACCGGGGATGAGCGCCTACTCCGCCGCGAAGGCGGGGCTCGTCGGCATGACCCGCTCCATGGCCCTCGAGGTGGCGCGCCGCGGCATCACCGTCAACACCGTCATGCCGGGCTTCGTGGAGACCGACATCATCGCCTCCGGCGGCGAGAACGCGGTGGAAACCCTCGCCGCCCACTGGCCGAAGATCCCCGCCGAATCGATCGCGTCCACCGTGTCGTTCCTCGTCAGCGAGGATGGCAGGCACGTCTCCGGCGAAGAGGTCGGCGTCTGGCTCGGTGGGCCGGTCGGCATCTGAGAGGCAGCTCCGCTGCTCGTGCGCGGTTCACGGGTCCCGGGACCTGTCAACCGCGCATGAGTGCGTCAGCGCCTGTCGGCCTCGGCGCGGTAGTTGCCGGGCCAGGCCTTGCCGAGGGTGAGTCCGCCGTCGACGACGATGTTCTGCCCGGTCACGAAGGTGGCGTCGTCGGAGACCAGGTAGGCGATGGCGCGGGCGATGTCCTCGCCCTCCCCGGCGCGGGGGATCGGCTGGAACGACGCCAGCCCCTGCCGCACCTTGTCGACGCTGGCGTCCAGAGCGCCGCCGTCCAGGCCGGCGCCGTGGCCGACGATGCGGGTGGCGACCCCGCCCGGGGTGACGGCGTTGACCCGGACGTGGAATTCCGCGAGTTCGCGTGCGGCGCTGCGGGTCATCTGCAGCACGGCGGCTTTCGCGGCGCCGTACGGGTGCGGACCGAAGCCGGTGCGCACCCCCGCCACCGACGACACGTTGACGACGGTGCCGAAACCCTGCTCGCGCATGACGCGGGCGGCGTGTTTGGTGCCGAGGAAGGCGCTGCGCGCGAGGACGGCGAACGAGGAGTCCCATTCGTCGACAGTGGTGTCGGCGACGTACGTCCAGGCGCCGACCCGGCCGGCGTTGTTGACCATCGCGTCGAGGCGCCCGAAGCGCTCGGTCGCGGTGCGGACCGCGGCCGCGACGTCCTCCTCGCTCGTGACGTCGGTGTGCAGGTAGACGCCGTGCTCGCCGAGGGCGGCCGCGACCGCCTCGCCGCGCTCGTCGTCGATGTCCGTGACCACCACCCTCGCACCTCGCTCCGCGAGAAGTGCGCAGGTCGCAGCCCCGATTCCGCTTGCGCCTCCGGTTACCACCGCGACCTTGCCGTGCAGTTCTGCCATTGTGCCGAGTCCTTCCTCGCCGTCTGTTCGAACTGTGGATCTTGAGGTATTAACCTAAAGGTATTAGCTTGATATGTCGACGGTCACCACTGCGAAGTGGAGGCTGTCGGAATCACACGAGGGGAAGGCCCCGGATGTCCGAACTGATACTGACCGAGCGGCCGCGGCCGGGCGTTCTGCTGATCCGCCTGAACCGCGCGGACGCCCTGAACGCAATGAACGTCGAACTCGTCGAGGCGCTGCACGCGGTACTCGCCGACGTCCGCCACGACTCCGAGACCCGCGCGATCGTGCTGACCGGGAACGGGCGGGCGTTCTGCGCGGGAATCGACCTGCGCGGCTACGGCACCCCGCCCGGTGCGGCCGACGGCGAAGGCAGGGCGCAGGCGGGCATGCGCGTCCAGCAGCACATCGCATCGCTCGTCGAGGCGTTCCGCGGTGCCAGGCCGCCGGTGATCGCCGCGATCAACGGCGCCGCCGCGGGAGGTGGGATGGCGTTGGCGCTGATGGCCGACGTCCGGCTGATGGCCGACACCGCCGCACTGCATGCGTCGTTCATCAACCGCGGACAGTCCAGCTGCGACATCGGCGTCAGTTGGCTGCTGCCCCGGATGATCGGATTCTCCAGGGCGGCAGAGATTCTCCTCACCGGACGCCCCGTCGACGCCGCCGAGTGCGAGCGCGTCGGCATCGTGTCTTCGGTCGAACCGGCGGAGCGACTGCTGGACGCGGCGCTCGACACCGCGGAGAACATCGCACGCAACAGCCCGTTCGGCGTGTGGATGACCAAGGAGGTGATGTGGTCCAACCTCGAGGTTCCGAGCCTGCGCGCCGCGATCGACCTGGAGAACCGGACCCAGATCCTCGCCGCGATGACCAAGGACCACCGCGAAGCCGTGCACTCGTTTCTCGAGAAGCGCCCGCCGGTCTATCAGAACCACTGAAGGGCGTCAGCTGTGACGAGTCGAGACAGGAACGGGGGAAGACGGTGAAAGTAGGTATCGCCGCGGGATATTGGGGATCCGGACCGCCGCGCAACGTCGAACGTATGCTCGGCGAAGCCGAAGCGCTCGGCGTGGACAGCTTCTGGACGGCGGGGACCTACGGATCGGACGCGCTGACCCCACTCGCCTGGTGGGGATCGCGCACCTCCACCATCAAGCTCGGAACCGCGGTCTGTCAGATGTCGGCGCGGACACCGACCGCCCTGGCCATGGCCGCGCAGACGGTCGACCACCTCAGCGGGGGCAGGGTGATCGTCGGTATCGGCGCGTCCGGCCCGCAGGTGGTCGAAGGCTGGTACGGGCAACCGTATCCCCGTCCGCTCGAGCGGACCCGCGAGTACGTCGAGATCATGCGCGCGGTGTGGGCCCGGGAGAAGCCCGTGACCTACGAGGGGCGGCACTATCAGCTCCCCCTCGCCGGTGGCAGCGGCCTGGGCAAGCCGCTGAAGTCGATCGTTCACCCGCTGCGCGAGGACATCCCGGTCTACCTCGGGGCCGAGGGGCCGAAGAACGTGGCGCTGGCCGCGGAGATCGCGGACGGCTGGACCCCCTTGTGGTTCTCACCCAAGAGCGACGAGTTCTACCGCGCCGCGCTGGCCGAGGGATTCGGCCGGGACGGGGCCCGCCGGACGCAGTCGGACTTCGAGATCGCGAACGTGTGCTGGCTGATCGAGAACGACGACGTGGAGAAGGCCGCGGCCAAGATCAAACCCGTCGTCGCGCTGTACGCGGGCGGAATGGGCGCGAAAGGCGCCAACTTCCACAACGACGTCTTCACCCGGATGGGCTGGGCCGACGCGTGTGCCGAGATCCAGGAGTTGTACCTGCGCGGACGGCCCGATCTCGCGGCGCAGGCTGTTCCGACCGAGATGGTCGAGGACGTCGCGCTGATCGGACCCGCCGACAAGATTTGTGAGGACATCGTGAACCGCTGGAAGCCCACCTGCTTGACGACGCTGATCCTCGGCGGCTGGCCCAGGCCGGAGAATCGGGAACGCATCCTCGAGGCGGTGATGTCGTGACACTCGATCCGCGAACCCCGATCCTCGTCGGCGGCGGGCAGATCAACGAGCGGACCGGGGGAGTGGAGCCCGTCGATCTCATCGTCGCAGCGGCCCGCGCCGCCGCCGCCGAAGCGGGATCGTCCCGCCTGCTCGAACTCGTCGACTCGGTCCGGTTGATCGGCATGCTGTCGTGGCGTTATCGCGACCCCGGCGCACTGGTCGGCGAACGAATCGGCGCGGACGTCCGGCACACCGGCTACACCGGCAGCGGCGGCAGCGGCCCGCAGGTCCTCGTCAACGGGGCGGCCGAGGACATCGCGGCGGGTCGCGCCGATGTGGTCCTCGTCGGCGGTGCCGAGTCGTGGCGGACCCGGATGAAGCTGCGCTCTCGGGGCGTTCGCCCGGAGTGGACCGTGCAGGAGGATTCGGTTCCCCCCTCGGAGGTCCTGGTTCCCGAGGTTCCGATGGTCTTCGACGGTCAGGCCAGGATCGGCCTCGACCGGCCGGCGTACGTGTACCCCCTGTTCGAACAGGCCCTCCGGATCTCGTCGGGACGCTCGGTGGACGATCACCGTGCGGCGATCGGCGCACTCTGGTCGGGCTTCAGCAAGGTGGCGTCGACGAACCCGTATGCCTGGACCGCCCGTGAATACACGGCCGACGAGATCGTCACGCCGTCCGAGGACAATCGGTGGATCAGCCGGCCGTACACCAAGCTGATGAACTCCAACAACATGGTGGAGCAGGGTGCGGCGCTGCTGCTCTGCTCGGTCGAGGTCGCCACCCGCCTCGGGATTTCGCGCGACCGGTGGGTCTTCCCGCACGCCGGAACCGAGGCGCACGACACGTACGACATCTCCGAGCGGGATGCGCTCGACCGGTCACCCGCCATCCGGATCGCCGGGGCCCGGGCGCTGGAACTGTCGGGGATCGGTCGGGACGACGTCGCGCACGTGGACGTGTACTCGTGCTTCCCGTCGGCCGTCCAGGTGGCCGCGGCCGAGTTGGGCTTGCCGCTCGACGATCCCGGTCGCCCGCTGACGCTGACCGGCGGCCTCACCTTCGCGGGTGGCCCGTGGAACAACTACAGCACCCACGCGATCGCCACGCTGGCGACCCGGCTGCGCGAGTCGCCCGGGACGTACGGGCTGATCACGGCGAACGGTGGTTACCTCACCAAGCACGCGTTCGGTGTCTATCGGACCGAGCCGCCGAGCAACGGGTTCCGGCGTCAGGACGTTCAGTCCGAAGTCGATACGCAACCGACCACCGCGGCGCTCACGAGCTACGACGGGACCGGCTCGATCGAGTCCTGGACCGTGGTGCACGGGCGGGAGGGGGCCCCGGAGCGAGGCTTCGTGGCGGTGCGGACCGGGACCGGTGAACGCACACTGGCCGCTACGACGGAAGCGGACGCTCTCGACCGGCTGATCAGCGTCGACGTCGCGCGGGACGAGGTGGCCGTCGCCGCCGACGGCACATTCCGGTTCGCGGACGATTGACTCCGGTTTACCTAACGGCATAAGGTATTGGCAGCGAGAGCATCCGCCGTGAGGCGTGAGGGCCTCACGGAGAAAAGGAGTTTCGAATGTCTGTCGAAGACTTCCGCGAGCTGTATGAACGGCATGTCGGATACGTGGTGTCCGGAGACATGAAGGCCGCCCTGGCCGACATGGTGCAGGCGAATCTGCCTGCCGTGTTCGACGGCGTCACCGTTCCCCGCGGCGACGTCGACGGATTCGAGATCAAGGACGTCCGGGCCGACGGTGACCGCCGCATCGGTGAGACGGTGTACACGACCCCGAACGGCGTCATCGGCCTCAGATCGATCTGGGAGCGTCACGACGGCCGGTGGCTGGCCGCGGCCCTCGAGAACTTCCCCGCGGACGAAGGGCAGCCCGCATGACGGACGAACCGTGGGGACCGTCCGCCGACGGCCTCGACCAACCGTACTGGGACGGGCTCACCCGAGGTGAGCTGCGACTCCAGCGTTGTGGCACCTGCAAGACCTGGATCTGGGGACCGCAATGGGTCTGCGGGTCCTGCCACGCCCTCGACCCGAACTGGGAGGCCGTGACGCCCGTCGGCACCGTGTACAGCTGGTCCCGCAGCTGGTACCCGTTCATCACCGAACTGGCCGACCGGGTCCCGTACGTGACGGTCCTCGTGGAACTTCCCGAGGCCGGGCACCGCCGGGTGCTCGGAATACTGACCGGCGCAGACACCGACGCCGTCCGCATCGGCGACCCCGTCGTCGGGCACATCGAGCACGACGAAGGCGCGACCTGGCCGCTGCTGCGCTGGCGTCGATCCACGGAAGGAGCGCAGGCATGAGTGCATTCACCATGCGCGGGGCGGCCGCCGTAGTCGGCGTGTCCGAACTGCACTACCGCCGCGGCGAGGCCCCGGCGGGCGAACTGAGGATGACCCTCGAGGCGATCCTCGCCGCGTGCTCCGACGCGGGCATCTCGCCGCGCGAGCTCGACGGATTCGTGTCCTACGCGGGCGGCGGCCACGACGGTGCGGTGATCGGCGGCGCGCTGAGGGTCGACGACGTCCGCTGGTCGAACATGATGTGGGGCGGTGGCGGCGGAACGGTCGCCGCCGCGATCAACAATGCCGCTGTCGCGATCGCCGCAGGGCAGGCCGACTGCGTCGTCGTCTATCGCGCCATGGCGCAGGCGGACACCGGACGGCTCGGATACGCGAAATACCACTACGGTCCGCACTTCCTCGCGCACGGCGTCGGCTCGCCGGCCCAGGTATGCGCATTGCGGACACAGCGACTGCTCGAGCACGACGGAGTGCCGCGGGAGACGATGCGTGCCCTGGTGCTCGCCGCGTACCGGCACGCCCAGAACAACCCGACCGCACAGGGCTACGGAAAGCCGCTCGACGAGGCGACGTACGAGTCGTCCCGCCTGATCACCGAGCCGTTCCACCTGTACGACTGCTCGCGGGAGAGCGACGGAGCCGTCGCGGTGGTGCTGGTCTCCGCCGAGCGGGCGAAGTCGCTGCGACCGGATTCCGCCTATGTCCTCGCGGGCGCCCAGGGCGCCCCCGGCGGTTACTCCTCGATCATCGACAACGACGACCAGTACGCCACAGCGGGATTCGCGGGCACCGCGGGCAGGCCCGGCGTCGCGGATCGGCTGTGGGCCGCCGCCGGTCTCGGACCCGACGACGTGGACGTCGTCCAGGTGTACGAGAACTTCAGCGGGCCTGCCGTCGCGGCCCTCATCGACCACGGCCTGGCGCCGTCCGGTCCCGCCGCCGGCGAGGTCCTCACCGTCGACAATCTCACCGCGGGCGTGGGCAAGCTCCCCGTGAACACGAGCGGTGGCAACATCGCCGACTCGTTCGTCAACGGAATGGGCCTCGCGGTCGAGGCGGTGCGGCAGATCCGGGGAACCTCGACCAATCCCGTGGCACATGCCAAGACGTCGCTGTTCATCGGAGGTCCGATGGCGCCGCTCGTCAGCTCGACGCTCTTCGCCCACGAAGACGTGCTGTAGCACCACCGACTCTGTGAGAAGGATCGACATGGACAACATGACTGTGGACCGCGACGCGCTGTTCATCGGTGGCCGTTGGGTCGCCCCGCAGGAGGGTGCGACGGTCGACGTCGTCGAAGCTGCCACGGAGAAGGTGCTCGGACGTTCGGCCGTCGCCTCCGCCGCCGACATCGACGCCGCCGTCTCCGCCGCACGCGATGCACTGCGCGGACCGTGGGGCGAACTCGACAACCGCGCTCGCGCAGACGTTCTCGACGCATTCGCGTCTGCCCTGAAGAAGCGTGGTCGCGACACCGCGACCCTGGTGACCCGTGAGAACGGCATGCCGATCTCGCTGTCCGCGGGTGTCAACGGTTTCGGGCCGGCCGCCATGATCCGCTACTACGCCGCGCTCGTCCGGGAGGCGGCGCCTCAGGACGTCCGTCCCAGCGCGTTCGGCGGTCGTACCGTGGTCCGGCGGGAACCGGTGGGCGTCGTCGCGGCGATCAGGCCGTGGAACTATCCGCAGCCGCTCGCCTCGATGAAGATCGCGCCCGCGCTCGCGGCCGGCTGCACCGTGGTCCTGAAGGCGGCTCCCGAAACCGCGCTCGACGCGTTCGCGTTCGCGGACGCGGCGGAGGAGGCGGGGCTGCCTCCGGGTGTCCTGAACATCGTGCCCGCGGGCCGCGAGGCGAGCGCGTACCTGGTGCAGCACCCGGGGGTCGACAAGGTCGCGTTCACCGGTTCGACCGCGGCAGGACGAGCCATCGGCGAGGTCTGTGGTCGTCTTCTCCGCCCGGTCACACTCGAACTCGGCGGCAAGTCCGCTGCGATCGTGGCAGTCGACGCCGACCTGTCCGTGTTCGCGTCGAACCTCGCCGAGGTCTCGTTGGTGAACAACGGTCAGACCTGTCATGCGAGCACCCGGATCCTCGCCCCTCGTGCCCGGTACGACGAGGTCGTGGACGTGGTCACCGAGACCGTCCGGGGCCTCGCGGTCGGGGATCCACTCGACAAGGCCACCGCGATCGGGCCGCTGGTCAGCGCTGCCCAGCGCGAGCGCGTGCTCGGCTACATCGAGGACGGGCGTAGTGCGGGCTACCGCATCACGACGGGTGGGGGAGTACCGGATTCGCAACCTCTCGGGTGGTTCGTCGAACCGACGGTGTTCGTGGACGTGGACAACTCTGCCCGCATCGCGCAGGAGGAGATCTTCGGGCCCGTCCTGACGATCACTCCGTACGAGGACGAGGACCAGGCCGTCGCGATCGCCAACGACTCCGAATACGGTTTGGGCGGCACGGTGTGGACCGCAGACGAGGATCGCGGGCTCGCCCTGGCCTCCCGCATCCACAGCGGGACAGTCGGTGTCAACCATTACGCCCTGGACCTCGATGCGCCGTTCGGCGGTGTCAAGTCGTCGGGGCTCGGACGCGAACTCGGGCCGGAAGGGCTGCACCCGTACTTCGCCACGAAGTCCGTCTACTTCGGAACACGCTGAACAACCACGCTTTTCATCGACCATCAGACTTGATCGAACGGAGCAGACGATGACGCTACCGCTGACCGGTGTCCGCGTGCTGGACCTCACCGACGGCCTCGGCGAGTCGTGTGGCCGGTACCTCGCCGACCTCGGTGCGCAGGTGACGAAGGTGGAAGGTCCCGGGGGCGCCCGCTCACGCCGCGCCGAGCCCGTGATCGACGGTGTCAGCATTCCGTTCGCGCTGCGCAACGCCAACAAGCGGGGCATCGTCGTGGATCTCGACGATGCCGCCGGCCGGGACCGGCTGCGGCAACTCGTGGTGGATTCCGACATCCTCGTCGAATCGCACGCTCCGGGCATGCTGAGTGCGCGGGGAGTGGGCCCGGCCGAACTGACCGCTCTCGCACCGTCGCTGGTGTGCGTGTCGGTCACCCCGTTCGGGCAGACCGGACCGTACCGGGACTGGGCAGCCACGGAGCAGGTGCTGTACGCACTCAGTGGTGTGCTGTCCCGCTCGGGTGCCCCCGGCGCCGAACCGCTCCTCCCGCCGGCCGGTCTCGTGGAGGAGACCGTGGGGATGCATGCCGCCTGGTCGGCGCTGCTCGCCTACTACGACCGCATCCGTACAGGACGCGGCCAGGTCGTGGACCTGTCGGCGTTCGAAGCGCTCGTGCACGGCTTCGATCCGGGATTCGGGACGCAGGGTTCCGCGGCCGCGGGACGTTCGGACGACTTTCCGCGCGGGCGTCCGGACGCCTCGAACTTCTATCCGGTGTTCCCGTGCGCCGACGGACACGTGCGCATCTGCCTGCTGGCCAAACGGCAGTGGCGGGGAATGTTCCACTGGCTCGGAGAGCCGGAAGAATTCGCCGACCCGAAGTACGACACCATCCCGGCTCGGTTCGCCGCCGCGGGCACGCTGCATCCCCTCATCGAGGCGCTCTTCGCGACCCGCACCCGAGACCAACTCGTCGCCGAAGGTGCGGCCAGGGGGGTCCCGGTCGGCGGCGTGCTCTCGCTCGGAGAGGTACTGACCACCGAACACTTCGACGCGGCCGGTGCGCTCGCGGACGTGGAGATCGCCACCGGGATGCATGCCCGAGTGCCGACGGGGTACGTGTCGTTCGACGGCGCACGCCTCGGAATCAGGACGCCGGCGCCCCGGGTCGGGGAACACGACTCCCTGCCCGAGGCGAGGCGGGAAACGCACGCCCGAGAGGTCTCCGGGACGCCGCAGCCGGGCACGCGCCCTCTCGAAGGCCTTCGTGTTCTCGATCTGGGCGTGATCGTCTTCGGCGCCGAACTCGGCCGGCAGTTCGCCGACTTCGGGGCAGATGTCATCAAGGTCGAGAATGCCAAGTTCCCCGACGGGCTCCGCCAGTCGAAGCGCGGTGCGGCGCTCGCCGCGTCCGTGGCCTGGGGACACCGCAACAAGCGCAGCCTGGGTCTGGATCTGCGCAGCCCGGAGGGCGGGGAGTTGTTCCGTCGCCTCGTCGTCGAGGCCGATGTGGTGCTGGCCAATTTCAAGCCCGGAACCCTGGCATCGATGGGCTTCTCGTACGACGAACTCGCCGCACTCAACCCACGCATCATCGTGTCCGAGAGCAGCGCATTCGGCAGTACCGGACCGTGGAACAAGCGACTCGGATACGGCCCACTGGTTCGTGCGGCGTGTGGGGTGTCCGCCCTGTGGAGGTACCCCGACAACGAAGAACTGCTCTGCGACGGCTCGACTGTCTATCCCGACCACATCGCGGCCCACGTCACCGCGATCGCTGTGCTCGCTGCGCTGATCCAGCGAACGCGCACGGGTACGGGGGCGGCGCTCGAGGTGGCGCAGGCGGATACGGCGCTCGTCCAACTCGGCGCCCAACTCGCGACCGAATCGCTGCGTCCGGGCACCGTGTCCGCGCCCGGCAACTCCGACCCCTTCGCGGCGCCTTCCGGAGTGTTCGCCTGTGCGGGCGACGACGAATGGTGCGTCGTGTCGGTGCGAGACGACGACGACTGGGTTCGACTGTGCGCCGCGATCGGCCTGCCCGAACTGGCGGACGTTCCGGCGTTCCGCACCCAGCCCGAGCGGATCCGGAATCGCATCGACGTCGACGCCGTGCTGGGCGAGTGGTTGCAGACGCGCTCACCCGCAGCGGCCGTCGCGGAGTTGCAGGCGGCGGGGCTGCCGGCCGGGATGATGCTCCGACTTCCCGAACTGCTCACCGACCCGCAGCTCGCGGCCCGCGACGCCTACACGGTCACACACCACGAACTGCTTCCCAAAGCGCTGCCGACGGCGGCCCGTGTCGCACACTTCTCGACCATCCCCGATCCGCCATTGCGACAGGCCCCGGTGGCGGGACAGCACAGTCGGGAGATCTGCGAGGACGTCCTGCGAATGGCGGCCACCGACGTCGATCATCTGGTCTCAGAGGGAATCCTGCAACCGCCCGCCGCCGAACCGTCCCGGGTCGGGGCGTAACGGGACCGACGGTGCGCCGAGGGAAGTCTCGGCCCACCGCCGGTGGGGTGATCGGACGATGTCGATCCGTGATTCAGTGTCGATCCAAGTTTCGGTGACGATCCGTGATCCAGGGCAGTGGCGCAACGGCATGGCAGGCAGGGGCGACTGCCGTTGCCCGATCGAGGATGTTCCGGACGAGTCGCAGCGTGATGTCGTCGTAGACCATGGTTCCGTGATTGGTCTGATCTTCCGGGCAGAAGTCCTGGACCTTCGACTCCCCACCCAACCGGTTGATGTGGTACAGCGGCACGAGGCCGCCCTGGGAGTGCCCGACGATGTCGACCCTGTCTGCACCGGTGGCGGCGAGAACCGTCTCGCAGTGACCGTCTGCTTTCAGTTGTGGTGAGTACATCGCCCAGTTGGCGTAACTGTTCTCGAATGTCCCGTTGACGAGGAGAACCGGGCGCGGATGTGCAGCAGACGGCCGGCACGAGAAGTCGTTCATGCCCTGCGGAATCGCATCGCGCAGGCCCACCGGCCAATTATCTGAGGAATGCAGATTCTGTCGGGGCGTGCGGGTGCGGGCACGGCGAGCACGGGTGCGGCGAAACTTTCTTCGCCGCCCCCTGCTCGTTGGAATCGCTCAGGCCTTCATCAGATCGCGATGAATGATTTCTTTCATGATCTCGTTGGTGCCGCCGTAGATCCGTTGGATCCTCGCGTCGATGTACGCCTTCGCGACGGGGTACTCCATCATGTAGCCGTAGCCGCCGTGGAACTGCACACCGGCATCGATCACGCGGCCCTGCAGTTCCGTGGCCCAGAGCTTGGCCTTCGCCGCGTCCACGGCGGTGAGGGTGCCCGCATTGTGCTCACGCACGCACCGGTCGATGTACGCACGGGACACCTCGACGGCCGTCTGCAGTTCGGCGAGCGTGAAGCCGAGACCCTGGAACTCCCCGACGCGCTTGCCGAAAGCAGTGCGCTCCTTGACGTAGTCGAGCGTCCAGCCGAGTACCGCCTCGGCCGACACCTGCGCGGCGATGCCGATACCGAGCCGTTCGAGGGGAAGGCTCTGCATCAGGTACGCGAACCCCGAACCGACCTCGCCGAGCAGGTTCTCCTTCGGGATGCGCACATCCTCGAAGAACAACTCGGCCGTGTCCTGCGCGTGCAGACCGAGCTTGTCGAGCTTGCGACCACGGCTGAAACCCGCCGTCCCGTCCTCGACGACGAAGAGGCTGAAGCCGCGGGAGCCGGCCGCGGAATCGGTCTTTGCGAACACGATCACCAGGTCGGCGAGGATTCCGCTGGTGATGAAGGTCTTGGACCCGTTGATCACCCAGGTGTCGCCGTCGGCGACGGCAGTGGTCTGGATGGCGCGCAGGTCGCTGCCTGCGGCAGGCTCACTCATCGCGATCGCACCGATGGTCTCGCCGGTGACGAATCCCGGCAACCAGCGCTGCCGCTGCTCGTCGTTTGCATGACGGAGCAGGTAGTTCAGGACGATGTCGTCGTTCGTGGAGAACCCGGACTGTAGAGCCGACGCGCCGACGCGGGCAATCTCCTGCTGGATCACGAAGCGGAAGCGGTAGTCGAGCTCGCCGGGGCCGCCGTACGCCTCGGGGACGGGCAGTCCGAGCAGGCCCTGGCGACCCGCTGCCAGCCAGGTCTCGCGATCGATCAGGCGATCCGCGTCCCATTTCTCGAGGTGGGGAACCACGTGCTTGTCGACGAATCCCCGGACGGATTCGCGGAACAGTTCGTGGTCCCGGTCGAAGAGATCGCTCTGCATGCTTTCCTCCTGCGGCGGGGCGCCCGCCGGACGCCCCGCACATCATGTGTTGTCAGTTAGTTCGTTGCCAGCAGTTTCTGGGTTTCGCGACGGAACACCTGATTGGCGACCTCGTTCTGGCCCAACACCATCCGTCCGGCGTTGGCGCTCGTCATGCCGTGCTGGGAGTCCCGCAGGAGCGGGAAGTCCTCTGCGTGGAGAACTGCGAGGAGAATCTCCCAGTTCTTGTTCCACAGGCGGGTCCACTTCTCCTCGGTCATCTCGGTGTCCGTGACCGGCGGCACGATCAGGCGCATCTCCATGCGGCAGCGCTGCGGATCGGTGGGGTGCGGACGGAAGGTGAGGAGCTGGAAGTGATCCGGCTGCCGCAGCAGGGTGCTGTTGGGCAGCAGGAAATGGGTTTCCGTGATGTCCTTCGCGAGGCTCCGGTCGCCGGGGTTTTCCTCGATCCACCGGTCGATCGATTTGCGCGGCGCGATGAACCGGCAGTGCCTGCCGAAGTCCTCGAATGCCATCACGTTGGTGTGGATGTGTTTGGCTGCGGTGTTGGGGTGGGCGTACTGGATGTGGTAACCGTCGAGGAAGGCGTCCTGCATGATCTTCCAGTTGACCGGCTCGTCGAATCCTTCGGCCTGGAAGGCGATCTTGGAACCGAGGTCGTATCCGGCGAGGATCGTATCCATCTCTTCGCCGAGCCAGCCCGCCACGTCGATCTCGGCGTTCGCCTCGTCCACGACCCAGATGAAACCGTGGCGCTCCTCGGTCGGCAATTCCACGAGGCCCATGTTCGTGGTGTCGGTTTCCCCGAAGGTGTTGTCGCGGGTGATGGTCCGCAGGGTGCCGTCCGTGTCGTACGACCACCGGTGATACGGGCAGGAGAAGAGGCGGCAGCGGCCCTTCTCCTCCTTCTCGAGGAGGGCGCCCCGGTGCCGGCACAGGTTGACGAACGTCTTGACGCCGCCGTCGCGCTGGCGGACGACGATGATGTTGTTCCGCGGCATCTGCAGGGTGAAGAAGTCGCCGGAGCGGGGGATCTCGGAGCCGTGCGCGACTATCGAGGGGACACGTCCGAAGATGAGGTCGCGTTCCTGCTTGGCCACGGCCGGATCGGTGAATTCCTCCGGCCGAAACCAGGTGATGTGGTCGAACTCGTCCGTCGTGTCGTTGCGCAGGTGATCCAGGGCCCGGCGAATGCGTTCCTCGCGGGGTGCTCCGACCTCGGTCATTGCGTTTCCTCCAGTGTCGTGCGGAGTCGATGGGCCGGCGTGGTCGCCGCTACCCGCCACCGTCTCCGAATGCGGTGTGGATCGACGCTCTAAATCTAACTCACATAGATTTATGTGTAAACCCTCGCAGGTCCGGCCGTTGCGGGTTTAATCAATGAACATTAGGTTTGGGCGACACCGTCCGATAAGGAGTGATACGGATGATTTCCTGTCAGTGGTGCGAGGAACTCGCAGACGACGACCTCGACGAAGTGCTCGCCCTGGTGGCCGCGGCCGCGGAATATGACGACGAAGCGGGGTTCTCGCGTATCGAACCGCGGGACGTCACGGCCCGGACGCGCGCGGGGGTGCGGGTGTCGCATCTTGCCGTCAAGGCGCGCCGAGGGTTGAGCGCCCTCGACGATGTGCCCCTCGTCGTGGTGGCGTACCTCCAGCTGTCTGTGGGCGACGAGGGCCTCGGGACGGTCCAGTTCGTCGTTCACCCCGACTATCGATCGCGGGGAATCGCGACGTTGCTCGTCGAGGAACTCGGCCTCGACGTGGACCGGCCGGACGGCTGGATGGGCACCGGAGCGCGCGCACTGCGAGCCTGGGCTTTCGGCACGCATCCGGCGGCCGAGCGGCTGACTCGCAGATTCAGGATCCCGTCGGTCAGCCGGTTGTGGACCTTGTTCCGCAGCCTGACCGGTCCCTTCGCGGTTCCGCTCGATCCGGTGACCGTCCCGGAAGGGTCCCGGCTGGAGGAGCTGCGCGCGCTGGACGACCCGGAGTCGGTGAAGGCGCTGGACGACGTGCTGGGTCGCTCGGGAATGCCGTCGGCTCAGCTGGAAAAGCTCTCGGAAAGCCGCTCCTACGGAACCGGTTCGGTGGTTGTCGCGTCCGGGGACGCCGGCCGGTCCCACGGGTTCGTCTGGTTGGATCCGACGCTGCACACGCACCTCGACCTGCGGGCGGCGTGGATCCGGGCACTGGTTCTCGAGAAGGAGTCGCGTGGCGGTGGTCTGGGTGCCGGCCTGCTGGTGCGAGCGCTCGAGGTGTTGCGCGACGCGGGTGCCCAGATCGCCTTGATGAGAATCGATCCCGAGGACGACGGTGCCGTCCGCCTCTGCCGGTTGCTGTCGTTCGAGCAGGAGGAGGTGCACACGTGTTACCAGGTCGGTGACTGGCACGAGCCTCCCGGATACCTCTGAGTCATGAGACGAATGACGATATATGTTCCACTGTTGACGAACGGCGGACGTCGCGCTACTGTCCTGTGACACGGCTCACAGACGGTGTTCGTGAGGAGGACGTCCGGCGGACGTTCCTCGAACCCAGGCTCACATTCCGTGCTCATGCCCCGCGCATTCTTGCGCGACATTTCTGCACACCAGCGACATTCACGACTCAGCAGTTACGAGAGGACACGTCATGGCACGACTCGAGGGAAAGGTCGCATTCGTCACCGGTGCGGCTCGCGGACAAGGACGTTCGCACGCCATTCGACTGGCGGAGGAGGGCGCGTCGGTGATCGCGATGGACATCTGCGAGCAGATCGACTCGGTGTTCTATCCGATGGCCACCACGGACGACCTCGCCGAGACCGAACGTCTGGTCAAGGAGGCCGGCGGTTCCATCGTCACGTCGATCGGCGACGTCCGGAACCGGGCGGACGTCCAGCGTGCGTACGACGCCGGAATCGAACAGTTCGGGCACGTCGACATCGTCCTGCCCAACGCCGGGATCATGCCCGTCATCGAACCCGGTGATCAGCCGCAGGCGTGGCACGACGCCATCGATGTGATGCTCACCGGCGTGTGGCACGTACTGGAGGTGGCGGTGCCCGGGCTGATCGAACGAGGCCAGGGCGGGTCGATCGTCATCACCAGTTCCGCTGCCGGCCTGACCAGCATCGGGCTCAACACGTTCCCCGGTCAGGCCGGCTACTCCGCGGCCAAGCACGGCGTCGTCGGTCTCATGCGGCTGTACTCGAAGCAGCTTGCCAAGCACAGCATTCGAGTCAACACCGTGCATCCCACCGGTGTGAACACCCCGATGGTCGCCAACGCCGAATACGGCGCGTTCGTGAATTCGCACCCCGAGGTCGCGAACGACGAGTCGTACAAGAATCCGATGCCGGTCGAGCTGATCGAGGCCGTCGACATCAGCAACGCCATCGTGTTCCTCGCCTCCGACGAGGCGCGGTACGTCACGGGTGTGACCCTGCCGGTCGATGCCGGTTACAACAATCGCTGAGCGAAGGAGTTTCCGACCATGACGACAACAGAATCGGCGGCCGCAGCGCCGCCGGAGATCGCCGATCGCGAGCAGGTATTCGTGGGCGGCCGATGGGTGGAGTCGACGGGAGACGAGTGGATCGATCTCGTCGACCCGTGGACGGAGAAGCGGGCTGCGCGAATCCGCAGCGCCACTGCGGAAGACGTCGAACGGGCCGTGCAGGCAGCCCGCGCGTCGTTCGATTCCGGCGTGTGGGCGTCGCGCACGATGGCCGAGCGCGCCGACGTTCTCGACGAGATCGCGAACCGGCTCGAGCGCCGGGTCGAGGAGTTGACCCCGCTCGGAGTCATCGAGGTCGGCATCCCCGTGGCCGTCAGCGGCCCGACCCAGCAGATGACCGCCGGGTTGTTCCGCGCCGTCGCCGCGGTGGCCCGTGACTTCTCCACCCGTGAGGACCGGACCCGGGCCGACGGCGGGATCTCGCGGATCCTCAAGGAGCCGACCGGTGTCGTCGCGGCCATCATTCCGTGGAACGGACCGATCGGGACGATTGCGTTCAAGGTTGCCCCTGCCCTCGCCGCCGGCTGCTCGGTGATCCTCAAGACGGCACCGGAGGCCCCGTTGTCGCCGTCCGTATTCGCCGACATCATCGGGGAACTGACGGCGGAAGGCCTGCTTCCCGAGGGTGTCGTCAGCGTTCTCTGCGCCGATCGCGACGTGTCCGAAACCCTGGTCACCAATCCCGCCGTCGATCACATCACCTTCACCGGAAGCACTCTCGCGGGACGGCGCATCATGTCACTCGCCGGTGAGCGGATCGCGCGGGTGTCCCTCGAACTCGGTGGCAAGTCGGCGGCGATCATCCTCGACGACGCCGATCTGGGACATGTCATGCAGTCTCTCCCCATCGGTGGCTGCATGCAGAGCGGTCAGGCCTGTATCGCGCTGACGCGTGTCCTCGTGTCCCGCAAGCGTCACGACGAGGTGATCGAGGCGTTCAAGGGTGCGTTGAGCTTCCTCCCGATGGGAAATCCGTGGGACGAGACGACATTCCTCGGTCCGCTCGCCATGGAGCGGCAACGTGACCGCGTCGAAAGCTACATCGCGTCGGCCGAGGAGGAGGGCGCGACGATCGTGCTCGGCGGTGGCCGCCCCGCCGGGGTCAAGCACGGCTTCTTCGTCGAGCCGACCCTGATCGACGGCGTGCGCAACGACATGCGAGTCGCGCAGGAGGAGATCTTCGGTCCGGTCATCTCCGTGATCACCTACGAGGACGAGGAAGAGGCGATCGCCATCGCCAACGACTCGATCTACGGACTGTCCGGTGCGGTGTACACCAACGACCTCGACCACGGTTTCGAGGTGGCGCAGCGTATCCGGACCGGAACGATCAGCGTGAACGCCGCCATCATCGACTTCACCGTGCCGTTCGGCGGCTACAAGCAGTCCGGCGTCGGGCGTGAAGGCGGGATCGAGGGTCTCGAGGAGTTCTTCGAGATCAAGACGGTGCACCTGCCCGCGACCGTGGACTAGGACGCAGAGATGGCGAAGGCCCCTGGACTCGAGGTTCCGGGGCCCTTCGCCATCGGCTGGTGACGATGTCAGGCGGAGCGTTCCGCGGTTGCGCTCCCGGCGCCTGCCTCGTTCCGCATCACCCCGTACAGGAAGCTGCGGATCATCTCCTCGAACAACCGCTTCGACGAGAGTTCGTTGGCGGCAAGCGCTTCCGCGAGGAGAGGCTGGGACTCCGGATCGACATTCGGGAAGATCGTTGCGCGGGTGCTCGGCTTGCGCATCGCCTCCGTGAGGACCGCGCCGATGGACAACGTCTCCATCCCGTCCAGGATCTGAACGTGGAGATGCGTCGGGACGCCGGAGTCCAGGAGGAATCGGGCCGTGTCCTCGTACGTGCCGATCAGGAGGTCCCGGGGCAGATACCGCAGGAGGATCGGCGCCGCGTTGCGGTGCCGGAGAATGGCCTGGCGGAAGTTCAGGCTCAACGCCACGAAGAACTCCGGCCAGTCGGAACCGGGCTTGCGGCGGGGACGCACAACGGTTTCGCCGGCGATGTGGCGTGCCACCGCGGACAGGATCTCGCTCTTGTCCGCGAAATGGTGGTACAACGACGGCGCCTGCACTCCGAGGTGCTTGGCCAGTCGCGGCAGACTGAATGCCTCGAGTCCTTCGGAATCGATGATCTCGATGGACGCCTGCACCGCAGCTGCACGGCTGATCAGGGGCTTCGATGGTCGGGGCATGTCAGGCTTTCCGGTGGGGGTGTTCGCTCGAATGGTGATTTGGCATGGTGAGGTGAATCGTAGCGGGTCGCGGTCACCTTATGGGTGTAGGCGACCTCCTCGTCGAGGAAGTCGAGCAGCCCGCCGCTGAGCAGGTCGTTGTCGTCGCCGCTGACCATGTGCCCGGCGCCTCCGACGTCGATCTGACGGGCCGTCGGGATCAGTTCCAGCAGGTCACGCGCACCGTCCGTGCTGACGACGTCGGACTGCGCGCCCCGGATCAGGAGGGTCGGGACGGTCACCGCGCGCGCCGCGGCACGAGCCCGCGCCTCCCGGGTCGCGGCCTCGTCGACGCTGTTCTCCCGATGCGTGATCATCCGCGGATCCCAGTGCCAGTACCAGCGGCCGTCGCGGTGGCGAAGATTCTTGCGGAGGCCCTCGATCCGCGGCGGACGACGCCGGTGCGGGTTGTAGGCGACGACCGCTGCCAGCGCCTCGTCGAGCGTGTCGAAACCGGCGAGGCCGCTCTGCATGAACGCCGTGATCTTGGCGAGTCCGCCGGGTTCGGCGCGGGGTGTGATGTCCACCAGGACCAGCGCGCGACCGATGCCGCGATCACCCTGCGCGACCAGCGACGCCATTCCGCCCATCGACGCTCCGACCAGCACCGGCGGTTCGCCGAGATCGGCGACGACGGCGGCGAGGTCGCGCGCGTGGGCATCGGTGCCGTAGTCGCCGTCGTCGGCCCACTCGCTGTCACCGTGACCGCGGGCATCGATCGCCAGTGCGCACCAGCCGTTGTCGGCGAGACGGATTCCGGTGCGCTGCCACGAATGGCGGGTCTGCCCACCGCCGTGGAGAAGCAGGACGACCCCCTTCCTGGGGGAGGTCGGCTCCCATCGGTCTGCGGTGAGCACGACTCCGTCGCCTCGGAGTTCGGTGCGAAGGGTGGTGAGGGGCATGATGTTGTCGCCTTTCGTCGGTCAGTGACCGGAGGTTCCGCCGTCGACGGCCAGCGTCGACCCGGTGATGTATCCCGAGGCCCGGCTGGCGAGGAAGACCACCGCAGCGTCGAGTTCGCGCTGGGTGGCGGTCCGTCCCAGTGAGCAGTCGTGGAGGAAAGCCGCGAGCGTCTCCGCCGACATCTCGCCGATCATGTCGGTGTCGACGAAACCCGGTGCGATCGCATTGACCCGGATGCCTTTCCGCCCGGACCACTGGTTCGACAGATCCCTGGTCAAACCGATGAGCCCGGCCTTGCTCGACGAGTACGCGGCCTGCGGGAGCACGGACTTCACCAGACCGAGCATGCTGGTGATGTTGACGATGCTCGATCCGGGCCCCATGACCCGGGCGCAGGCCTGCGCGGCCCAGTAGGCGCCGAAGAGGTTCACATCGAGCACCGCCCGGTAGTCCTCGGGACGCTCGCGGGTGGCGGGTGCGGCATGGGTGACACCGGCGTTGTTCACCAGGACGTCGAGCCTGCCGAACCGGTCGATCGCAGCCTGCGCGAGCGCGTCGCATTGCTGCGGATCGGTGACGTCGGTGGGGACCACCAGGCAGTCCCGACCGCGTTCGGTCACCGATCGAGCGACCGCATCGAGCTTGTCGCGCCTTCGTGCGGCGACCACGACATCCGCGCCCGCCTCCGCGAGGGCGCAGGCGAACCCCGCGCCGAGGCCGCTGCCCGCGCCGGTGACGACAGCCACGCGGTCGGTCAGACGGAACAGGTCGAGCACCGATTCGGTCGCCGGCAGGTCCATGAGCGAGCACTCCCATCCAAAATTCTAATGTGCTTAGGTTTATCTCAGGTGTCGACGCGGGGCAACAGCTCCGGTGGACGCCTTGCGCGACATTAACCTAATTGCATAAGATTTAGGAACAAGCGGAGTCGAGCGGAACGAGACGTGTGAATGACCACCATTGCGAACCACGAGCGGCGGCAGATGCAGGTTGCCGGCAAGGAGGTGCTTGCGGACGGCGTCGTGCGACTCACGCTGGTCGACCACGACGGTGCGACGGCCCCGGCCTGGACGCCGGGATCGCATGTCGATCTGATCCTCGACGACACGATCACCCGTCAGTACTCGCTCTGCGGGGACCCCGGTGACACGACGTCGCTGACCGTGGCGGTCCTTCGCGAGGCCGACGGTCGAGGCGGCTCGATCCTCGTCCACGACAAGCTCGACACCGGCGACCTCGTCGCGGTGGGCGGCCCCCGGAACCACTTCGCGCTCGTCGATGCCGACTCGTACCTGTTCGTGGCCGGCGGGATCGGCATCACACCGCTTCTCCCCATGGTGCGGGAAGTGGAGGCGAAGGGAACGCCGTGGCAGATGCTCTACGGCGGCCGGACCCGAGCGAGCATGGCTTTCGCCGACGAACTCGCGGAAACACACCCCGAGCGGGTGCGCATTCGCCCGCAGGACCAGCACGGCCACCTCGATCTCGCCGCGGCTCTCGACGAGGCCGAGCCCGGAACCGTCGTGTACTGCTGTGGGCCGGAACCGTTGTTGCAGGCGATCGAATCGGCATGCCGCGAACGCCCCCACGTCACGCTTCACGTCGAACGCTTCGCGCCGAAGGAGGTTCCGGCAGGCGCCGACGACGGTGCCTTCGAGGTCCAACTCGACCGAACGGGAAAGGCGGTGCAGGTCGCCGCGGACGAGACGATCCTCGACGCCGTCCTCCGGGAGGGCATCGACGCCGACTTCTCGTGCCGCGAGGGCACCTGCGGAACCTGCGAGGTCGCGGTGCTCGGCGGCACTCCCGATCATCGCGACTCCGTCCTCAGCGAGGACGAGCAGGCGGAGAACGACGCCATGATGATCTGCGTGTCCCGGAGTTGCACACCCAAGCTGATCCTGGATCTGTAGCAGATGGTGGCGACGGGCGAGGAATCGATCACGGTCGCGCGACCCCACCCGGTTCGACACCCCGCGATACATGATCGACTGCTGGTCGCGGCACTGTGCTTCGTCGTCATGACCACGGCGGTGATACAGACGGCGGTGGTGCCGCTGCTCCCCGCCATGGCTTCCCAGCTCGGTGTCGATTCGGCCGCCGTGGGCTGGGTGATCACGGCGAACCTGCTCGCCGCGGCCGTGAGTACCCCGGTACTGGGCAGACTCGCCGATCGGCGCGGTCCGCGCCCGCTTCTGCTGGGCACGCTCGTCGTGGTGCTCCTCGGTTCGGTGCTGTGCACCGTGACCGAATACCTCCCGTTCCTCGTCCTCGGGCGAGTCCTCCAGGGGGTGTCGTTCGCCCTGTTCCCGATCGGCGTCGCCGTGCTGCGAGGTCGCCTCGGCCCTCGCCGGCTCGTGAATGCCATCGGGCTGATGTCGGGGATTCTCGCCGTCGGCGGGGGACTCGGCATGATCGCCGCCGGCGTGATGCATTCCGAGGGCGCGGACTTCCGGCGGGTGTTCGGGCTGCTCGTCGGGCTGAATCTCCTCGCCCTCGTGGTTGCGTGGGTGACCGTCCCGCGTGGCGGGGCGGAAAAGTCCCGAGGTGGTCTCGATCCCGCCGGCGTCGTTCTGATGGCGGTGGGGCTGTCCGCGATCCTCGTGGCCCTCGCCGAAGGCGGACGGTGGGGTTGGGCGTCGCCGCAGACGATCGGCGTCGCGGCGCTGGGGGTGGTGGTATCGGCCGGGTGGTATCTGCACGAGCGACGGGCGCGGACGCCCCTCGTGCCTCCGATGCTGCTGTCCGGGCGGCGGGTGGCGGGCACTCATCTCGCGGCGTTTCTCGTCGGGATGGCCATGTACGTCCAATTTCTCGGCGCAGCCCAGTTCGTCCAGGCGTCCCGGGCCGACGTCGGATACGGCTTCGACGCATCCGTTCTGCGTACCAGCCTCGTCGTGCTGCTCCCCGGCTCGATGGCGGGTGTGGCGGCGGCAACGGTGAGCGGCCGATTCGTCCACCGCTTCCGCGCCGACCGCGTGCTCGTCGCGGCCTGCGGGATCGGGGTCGCCGGATTCGCGATGCTGGCGCTGGCCCACGCCCGGTTGTGGCAGGTGGTGGTGGCGCTCGTCGTGGTCAACGTCTTCGTGAGTGCGTCCTACGCGGCGCTGCCGGCGTTGCTCGTCGACGCGGTGCCCTCCGAATTCACCGGAGTCACCAACGGCATCAACGCGATTGCGCGAACCTTCGGAAGTTCGCTCGCCAGCGCGCTGGTGGCGACGCTGCTCGCGTCCCTGACCGTCGCCGGTACGGACTTGGCGTCCGAGCGGGCGTTCGTGATCGCGTTCTGGGTGGGCGGGGCGGCGGCCGGCGCGGCCGGATTGGCAATCGTGGGTGCGGAACGCTCGGGGAGAAATCGTGCCGATCGGGGTGTCCGATTCGGTGCTGTATCAGTTAACCTATAGATAATAGGTTTTGGCGGTGGCGCGCAGGCGTCCGCCGCAACATCGATGTCGCCTGACGGCGACGGCGGAAGGTTGAGTGGAGATGGCTGCGACAATCGGGTCGGCATTGCACTGGTGGGCGGCGACGAAGGGCGACCGGCGGGCGATCGTCGTGGACGACGACGTGCTCACGTACCGGGAACTGCAGGACTGGTCGAGCCGAGTTGCCCGCCGGATCGCCGAGGCCGGGATCGAGTCGGGCGATCGCGTCGGTGTACTCGGCCCGAACTCGCTCGCATGGCCGGCGATCGCCCTCGGCGTCCTCAAGGCGGGCGCAGTCCTCGTACCGTTGAACCCGCGGCTCAAGCCGGCGGAACTGCGCAAGGTGATCGACGACGCCGGAGCCCGCCTGGTGGTTGCGCCTGCCGAGTTCGGCGACTCGGTCGAGCAGACGCGCGTCCTGGGCGACGTGTTCGACTCGCTGCCCTTCGACGAATTCTCGGTGCTGCGCAGTGGCGGCGTCGACGACTTCCGGATCGACGTCGGCCCCGACGAGCCGGCGGCGCTGCTGTTCACCAGCGGGTCGACAGGGCTCTCCAAGGGTGTCATCTGCACCAACCGCACCCTGTTGAACATCGTCTTCGAGGCGTCGCTGACGGAGGAAGGGCTGCGGCCCGGGTCGACGACGCTGCTGGTTCTGCCTCTCGTCTTCACACCCGGCCTCGTCTGGGGTCTCCTCATGACCACCGTGCTCGGCGGCACCATCATCATCGAACGCGAGCTGAAACCCGGACGTGCCGCGGCACTGCTGAGCGAGCACCGGGTTCAGGCCCTCTTCGGCGTCCCCTTGATCTTCGACGCCATCTCCCGCGCCCCGGAGTTCGACGACGCCGATCTCGGTTCGCTGCGCACGGCGATCGTCGGCGGCGCCGCCGTCGCACCCGCCCTGCTGCAGCGGTGGGCGGACAAGGGGGTGGCGCTCCGCCAGATCTACGGAATGACGGAGGCCGGGGGAGTCGCGACCGCCACTCTGGTGAGTGAGGCCTTCGATCACCCCGAGACCTGCGGAAACGGCTCCATCTTCACCGAGATGAAAGTTGTCCGCGCGGACGGGTCGGAGGCCGACCCCGGTGAGGAAGGCGAAATCCTCCTGAGCGGACCGGGCGTCACCCCAGGCTACTGGAACGACGACGAGTCCACCGCGGCCGCGCTGCAGGACGGGTGGCTGCACAGCGGCGATCTGGGAACGCGGGACAGCGAGGGGCGTCTGCAGTTCGTCGACCGGCTCAAGGACCTCATCATCACGGGAGGAATCAACATCTCACCCGTGGAACTCGAGCGAGTGATCGGTGAGATCGAGGGAGTGGAGGAAGTCGCGGTGATCGCCGCGAAGGACTCGCGGTTCGGTGAGACTCCGGCGGCGATCGTGACGGTCACCGGTGACGTCGACGAGGCCACCATCATCGAGCACTGTGACCGGCTGGTCGCCGACTACAAGGTGCCCCGATACGTCGTGATCCGGAACGAACCTCTGCCGCGCCTCCCCAGCGGAAAGCTGTCGAAGACCGCGATCCGATCCGAGTACCGGGACGTGTCCGAGAGGTTCTCGAAGGTGCGCTGATGCTCCACCCACACCGTGAGCAGACGAACAGGAAGAAGAAGATATGACGAGTGTCGGTGTCGAGAGCGTAGTCGTGCTGGAACGCCACGAGGAGATCGCCGTCGTGCGACTGAATCGTCCGGACCGGCTCAACGCGTTCACTCTCGAAATGCGGGATCGGATCATCGAAGTCTTCGACGAGTGCGACGCGGACGATTCGGTTCGAGCGATCGTCCTGACGGGAACCGGTCGCGCCTTCTGTGCGGGTGCGGACCTCGCGGCGGGCGGCGACACGTTCGTCACCGACGACGATCCGGACACCGGTGAGGCGCCCCCGGATTCGGGCGGCCAGACGTCGCTGCGGATCTATCGTTCGACGAAACCGGTGATCGCGGCGGTCAACGGTCCGGCGGCCGGGGTCGGCGTGACGATGACGCTGCCCGCCGACGTCCGGATCGCCTCGGACACTGCGAAGTTCGGTTTCGTGTTCACCCGTCGGGGGCTCGTGCCGGAGGCATGTTCCACCTGGTTCCTACCCCGGATCGTCGGCATCTCGACCGCCGTCGAGTGGGCCGTCGGCGGCAAGATGGTGTCCGCGGCAGAGGCGCTCGAACGCGGCCTCGTCCGTGAGGTCGTCGCCGCCGACCGCGTGCTGCCGAGAGCGATCGAGGTGGCGCGCGAACTCGCGACGGGCACCTCGCCCGTCTCCGTCGCCCTGACCCGGCAGCTGATGTGGAGAATGCTCGGGGCCGACAGCCCCGAGGTGGCGCACCGAGCCGAGTCGATCGCCATCCACGTGCGCGGCGCCTCGGCCGACGTCCGCGAGGGGGTCGCGGCGTTCCTGGACAAGCGGCAACCCGACTTTCCCCAGTCGGTGTCCGACGGCCTGCCCGACGTGTACCGCTGACAGCTGGTCATCTGCACAGCGCCGTGCCGGTGACTAGCTGAACACCACCGTCTTACGGCCGTGCACGAGGACGCGGTCCTCGAGATGCCAGCGCAGGCCGCGGGAGAGCACGAGCTTCTCGATGTCGCGACCCTGCCGGACCATGTCCGCGACCTCGTCGGCGTGGTCGACGCGGATCACGTCCTGCTCGATGATGGGGCCCGCGTCAAGCTCCGCCGTCACGTAGTGGCAGGTGGCGCCGATCAGCTTCACGCCGCGGGCGAACGCCTGGTGATACGGGCGGGCACCGACGAACGACGGCAGGAAGCTGTGGTGGATGTTGATCGCCCGGCCCGCCCAGTGCTCGCACAGGTCCGAGGGCAGCACCTGCATGAAACGCGCCAGCACCACGGCATCGGGGTCGTGGGCATCGACCAGTTCACGCACCTGCTCGAACGCGGGCCCGCGGTCGGCGGGGTCCTTCGCGAACGGGACGTGATGGAAGTCGATGCCGTGCTGTCGCGTGACGGTCTC
>SEEV01000846.1 GCA_004211695.1 Rhodococcus sp. (in: high G+C Gram-positive bacteria) | reverse complement strand
CATCTCGCTGTTCATCGTCCCGAAATACCTTCCCGGCGCCGACGGTGCCGCCGGCGAACGCAACGACGTCACCTTGGTGGGCCTCAACCACAAGATGGGCAACCGCGGCACCACCAACACCCTGCTCGCTTTCGGCGACGGCACCCACACCCCCGCAGGCGATGCCGGGGCAGTCGGCTTCCTGGTCGGCGAAGAACACCGAGGCCTGTCCTACATGTTCCACATGATGAACGAAGCCCGGATCGGTGTCGGATTCCTCGCGATCTCCCTCGGCTACGTCGGCTACCGCAAGTCGCTCGACTACGCGAAGGTCCGTACCCAGGGCCGCCCCCTCGGAGCCAAGGACCCGTTCTCGCCACCGATACCGATCATCGAACACGCCGATGTCCGCCGAATGCTGCTGGCCCAAAAGTCCTACGTCGAGGGCGCGCTCGCGCTCGGCCTCTACTGCGCACGACTGGTCGACGAACACGACACGGCCGACGACGCGGCCACCGGCGACCAGGCGACGTTGCTCCTCGACGTGCTGACCCCGATCGCGAAGAGCTGGCCCTCGCAGTGGTGCCTCGAGGCCAACAGCCTCGCGATCCAGGTGCACGGCGGATACGGCTACACCCGCGACTACGACGTCGAACAGTACTACCGCGACAACCGATTGAATCCGATCCACGAAGGCACCCACGGGATCCAGGGGATGGATCTGCTGGGCCGCAAGGTCACCATGCACGACGGTGCCGGGCTGCGGTTACTCGGATCGAAGATCGCTGCCACCGTCGCGCGGGCTCGGTCTCTCGGTGGCGACGCCACCGGTTACGCCGACGCCCTCGACACCGTCTGGAACCGGATCGTCGACATCACCGCCGCCTTGTGGGCGGCCGGTGACGCGGCAGCCGCGCTGGCGAACTCATCGGTCTATTTGGAAGCGTTCGGACACACGGTCATCGCGTGGATGTGGCTCGAACAGCTCATCGCCACCGAGGGTAAGAGTGGTGACTTCTACGACGGAAAGCGCATTGCCGCCCGCTACTTCTACACCCACGAGCTACCCAAGGTCGGCCCGCAACTCGATCTGTTGGCCAGCGGAGACCGGACCACTCTCGACATGAACCCCAGCTGGTTCTGACCCAGGAGGCATCACACATGAGTGTGCTCGACAAATTCCGCCTCGACGGCCGCGTCGCCATCGTCACCGGCGCCTCGTCCGGTCTCGGTGTGGCCTTCGCTCAGGCCCTCGCCGAGGCCGGCGCGGACGTCGTCCTGGCGGCGCGGCGCGTCGACAAACTCGGCGACACCGCAGCACTTGTCCGTGCCACCGGCCGCCGGGCCCTGCCCGTGGCCACCGACATCGCTGATCCGGATCAGTGCGCCGCCCTGGTCGACGCGGCAATGACAGAGTTCGGCCGCGTCGACGTTCTCGTTAACAACGCCGGAATCGCCAGCGCCCACCCCGCCACCCGCGAAACCCCCGACCAGTTCCGCTCGGTGATCGACATCAACCTGGGCGGCTCCTACTGGACCGCCCAGGCGTGCGGGAAGGTCATGCAACCCGGCAGTTCCA
>SEEV01000845.1 GCA_004211695.1 Rhodococcus sp. (in: high G+C Gram-positive bacteria) | reverse complement strand
CGAGTTCGTCGGCCAGGTCCTTGCGGGGCTTGGCCTTCAGGATCTCGTCGCTGTCCTGGTACTGCAGCAGCGCGCGCGGCATGCCGTACACGAAGTGGTGCTGTTCGGTCTCCCAGTTCTCGAGCAACCACGCCGCCTTGGCGGAACCGGTGGCCTCGAGGTGCCACCCGAGCAGCACGTGCACCGCCTGACGGTGCAGCGCCGCGTGCTCGTCGTCGCCGGTGATCGAACCGAGCAGGATCGAGTCCGCGCTGGCCTTGCCGGGCAACCTGCCCTCGGGGTCGTACTGGTAGACGAAGCCGCCGCTCATGCCGTTGCCGACGCCCTTGCCGAAGCCGCCGAGGTTCAACACGGCGCCGTTGGTCATGTACTCGCAGGCGAAGTCGCCGACACCCTCGACCACCGCGGTGGCACCCGAATTGCGGACGGCGAACCGGTCACCCGCCTGGCCCTCGACGAACGTGCGTCCGCCGGTGGCGCCGAACAGCGCGAAGTTGCCGATCAGCACGTTGCCGCCGTGGCGGGTGGAGCCGCCACCGGGCGAGCGCACGACGATGCTGCCGCCGTTGGCGCCCTTGCCGACGCCGTCGTTGGCGGTGCCGGTGTGGACGAGGGTCATGCCGTCGTTGCAGAACGCGCCGTACGACAGACCCGCGGACCCGGACGTGGAGATCCGGACGCTGCCGTCGCGCAGGTAGCCGCGCCCTCGCTCGTCGCGGAGCACGGCGGGCAGCTCGACATCGACGAGCTCGTGGTTCAGCATCCGCTCGATGTCGACGGCCAGCTGGGCGCCGACGCTCTTGTTGCGGTTGCTCAGGTGCACGTCGTCGCCGAGCTCGACCGTGGCCTCGCCCTGCTCGACCAGCGCGGCGCGCAGTTGCACGAGCCAGCCGTCGTCGAGCGTGTAGTCCTTCTCCAGGTACACCGGATCGCCGATCACGACCTCCTCGACCACCGCGAGCATCGCCCGCAGGTCGAGCTGGCCGACGCTCGACGGGTGGTCGAGCAGCTGCAGCAGATCCGACCGGCCCCGCGCCTCGCGCAGCGAGGACATGCCCAGCTCGGCCAGCACCTCACGGGTCTCGTGCGCGATGTTCAGCAGGTACTGCGCCATCGCCCGCGGATCACCGTCGAACAGTTCGGGATTGGTGGTCAGACCGGCCGGGCACTTGACGTTGCAGTTCTTGGCCATGACGCACTTGAGCATCATCAGGGCGGTGGTGCCGAACTCGAAGCTGTCGGCGCCGAGCAGCGCCGACTTCACCACGTCGCTCGCCGTCTGATGCGCGCCGGAACACCGGAGCAGCACCTTCTGCCGCAACCCGTTGGCGCACAGCGCCTGGTGGACCTCGGCGACACCGATCTCCGCCGAACGTCCGGCGTACTTGAGGCTCGTCACGGCGGCGGCACCGGTGCCGCCGGTGTTGCCCGCCACGTTGATGACGTCGGCGCCGGCCTTCGCGACACCCACCGCGATGGTGCCGATGCCCTCCGAGGACACGAGCTTCACGATGACGCGGACCCGCGCCGCCTTGCAGTCGTGGATCAGCTGCGCGAGGT
>SEEV01000844.1 GCA_004211695.1 Rhodococcus sp. (in: high G+C Gram-positive bacteria) | reverse complement strand
GAAGGAAGAACAAAACGAGGCAGCCGGCGGCCGACTGGAGGAGCAGCTTGCCGTTGCTGGTGAACTCCTGCGCCTTGTCGAAAAGCCCTGCGGCGAGGACCGCGTTGTTGGGATCGGTGGCTGCGAGCGTGATGGACATGATGGGTTACCTTCCGGATGAATGAGGATCGGTTCCTGACAGGGAAAACAACGGCACATCGCCGGCAGTCGGCACTGAAAGTGCGGGGGTCTGACCTGAATCAGACGATGCGGGAAGCTGTCCTGAATCAGATGATGCGGACTCCGGGGCACCCGCACTTGGTGTGGTCGAGCTCGGTGTGGTCGTTGACGAGGATGGTGTTCGGGGTGCCGCGGGCGGGTATAGCGGCGTTGCGTCAATTGCGCTGACCTCCCACCGGCCGCCGCGGGATGTCATCGTCAGCGCGTACTGCCCACTGACCGAATCGACCTCGGTGACTTTCTGTGCTGCCGTTACCAGGAGGCGCACAACATCGCCGTCGGGCAGCGGTGCCGATGCACTGGCAGCACTCAGGTCTTCCGACGAATAGACATCGGTGATTGCCACGCTGCGATACGGCGCCGGGACAATCGGGGCGATCGAAATCCCCGGCGTGAGATAGCGGGCTACTTCCCCGTTGCCGGTCAACATCGCGGACAGGAACTCGTGCGCGGACGTGGCGATGGGATGGTTGGCGACCCGGTACTTGTAGCCGAGTTTGACGTCGATCGAGGTCGACGGTTCAGCTACTTCGGCGGGGAGTGCGGCGGCCCTGACGCCCGCTTCTGTGACCACAACCGGCACCTGAAAGTAGCGACGAACTGTGGCCGCATTCGCATCCGTGGCGGCTCGAACTGTCACCGAGACCGTCACCGCGTATGTCCGTGATTTCTGCTCGTAGTCGATCGACGCGACGGCCGGATCAGTCGCGGCAAACAACGGCGCGGTCGGAAGGCTGGGGTTTCCCGAGACGAAATGATCGAGTTCTTGTTCATTCCCACGCGATGCCTGGAGCCAGGCAACGACGAACTGCCGAGCAAGATCTTCGGCTTTCGCCTGACCGACTGTGTCGACGTCTGCGGTGTCTTCGGTGGCGTTGTCGGTGAGGTTCGGGGTGGGCGAGGATCCGAAGACGACGAGGATCAGGGCAACTATTCCGGCGCCGAGTGCGGCGAGGATTCCTGCCTTGAGAAGTCGGGTGGTCCACACCTGCCGAAGGCCCCACTGTTCACGCTCCGCGCGCGCCAATTCCTCGGCTTCGTCGACAACGGAGTCGGCGCTATTTTCAGATGCGGGATCGGTCTTGCTCTTGGGGCTGCGGCCGACGTTGTTGATTTTCGCGAGGTCGATGTTCATCGGATGCCGGCTTCTGTCGTCGGGTCGGACGTTGTGCAATCGGGGACGGAATCCGCGATGTCGAATGCGGACGCCCGCGACAGCGCGGCGCGCGCGGCTGGCGCTTCGACGAACACCAACAGCCACAGCGAAGTGCTCGCCTCTTCATCGAGAGGGTTCACCGCCAGGGCTGCCGCGACTCGGCGGATCTCCTCGGTGACGGCGTG
>SEEV01000329.1 GCA_004211695.1 Rhodococcus sp. (in: high G+C Gram-positive bacteria) | reverse complement strand
GGCGTCCGCGCATCGATCACCACGATGTCCGGCATCTGCGGCTGGCGGTCGGGCAGCACCCGGCCGACCCTCACGCGCAGACCGACGCGCCGAAGTCGATCCGCCAACAGCCAATCGCTTCGGTGGTAACCACGTACACCGTCCCGGAAACTCCCGGACTGACCGGCGCACGATTCCATGCCGCGAGCCCCGTGCGCACCGGGGCGCTCCTCGGCCTTTGCTGCTCAGCCCACATGAACGCTGGGCCGGGTCAAGGAAACCCGCGCGGTGCGGCAGTGGGCGGACGGAACCCGGACCATCGGCAACGACACCGATGTCGAACGGCTACGGATCGCCTACCGTGCCGCCCGGTTGATCACGGCCCGCGACACCCCGGCAGTGGCGCAGGCCTGGTTCCAGGGCCTGAACCCGATCCTCGACGATCGGGCACCGGCGCTGCTGCTGCGCGAGGGGGAACTCGCCGACATCGGACCTCAGGTGCTCGCCGCTGCCCGGCAGTTCGCTGCCGTCGGATGAGCGACCCCGACTCCGCCCTCGTTCACATCGCACGCGGTCGAGACCCGATCCGCGAGAAACCAATTAGCCACCTATCCCTCCCGGGGACGCCTCGCAGGCGCGAAAATGGGGTCGGGTCGCCTGCCGACGCCGACTTTCCCTTGAGCCTGAGCTCGTTTATTAGCCTGGCGCCGGGGCCCCGACCTGGAAGGGTCACGCATTGTTGCTTCGAGCACGCCGGTCAGAATTTCGGTTCCCTTGACCGAGGCCCCCAGGCGGCCCGCCGTTGTGTATGCGTGTGGGATGCGGAAGGAGGACAACAGAAGTGAGTTCATTACCGGAACAGATACCCGATGCTGAGCACGAGCTCGTTGTCGAGTGCGTGTGCGCCATCGACGTGGCCAAGGCTTCGGGAAAGGTGTGCACCCGGACACCGGATCCGAGACGACCAGGCCGGCGGGGCAGCACGGTGTGGGACGTCTCGGCCACGACTGCCGCGATTACGGATCTCGGCGAGCAGCTGGTGGCGGCGGGGATCGAGAAGATCACCGTTGAATCGACGTCGGACTACTGGCGGATCTGGTTCTATCTGCTCGAATCGGCCGGGTTGACGGTGCAGCTGGTCAACGCCCGCGATGTGAAGAACGTGCCGGGGCGCCCGAAAACGGACAAGCTCGACGCCGTGTGGCTCGCCAAACTCACCGAGAAAGGTCTACTGCGGCCGAGTTTCGTCCCGCCGCAACCGATCCGACAGTTGCGCGACTACACCCGGCTGCGGATCGATCTCACCCGCGAACGCACCCGCTATTGGCAACGGCTCGAGAAACTGCTGGAGGACGCGCTGATCAAGGTGTCGTCGGTGGCTTCCAGTCTGGGCACCCTGTCGGTGCGCGACATGTTGGAGGCACTGATCGCGGGCGAGCGTGACCCGCGGCGGCTCGCCGGTCTGGCCCGCGGCGCGATGAAGGCCAAGCACAGCGCCCTCGTCGAGGCGCTCACCGGCCGGTTCGACGATCATCACGCCGAGCTGGCCCGGATGCTGCTCGACCAGATCGACACCCTCAACGCACAGATCGCCAGGCTCACCATCCGCATCGACGACCTGGTGGTCACCAGCATCGACGAGCCCGGTGACACGGTGCCGGCCGACGGCCAAGTCGCGGCGCGCGGGGGTTCTGGACTCACGGTGATCGAGCGGCTCGACGAAATTCCCGGCGTGGGCCGTGGCGCCGCGCAGATCATTCTCGCCGAGGTCGGGCCGGACATGACAGTGTTTCCCACGGCCGCGCACCTGGTTTCGTGGGCGAAACTGTGCCCGCGCACCATCCAGTCCGGGCCGATCCAGCGCGGCGGTCGAACCGGCAAGGGCAATCCTATCTCAAGGGAGTGCTCGGCGAGGCCGCCACCGCAGCCGCCAAGACGAACACCTTCCTCGGCGAACGCTACCAAACATCTACCTTCACAAAATGATCCGGCTCCGCAAGCTACGCCGGATGCTATTGCCTGCCAATCACCTTCAGCATTTTCCGGTCAGGGTGTCGAACACTGTTCTCGCGTCACCTGATCGAGCTGCCACAGCTCTCGCAATCCCACGGGTACCCACAGTCCCCGCTGGACCTCACGAAATTACTGATACTGCCAGTACTGTTATCGGGTCCGTACTGGAGAGCTGAGGAGTGACATCTGTGGCACGCAAGGTTGTAGTTGAGATGGTCGACGACATCGACGGCACCACCTTTGGTGAGGACGGCGAGAGCATCCACTATGCAGTCGAGGGCGTCGAGTACGTGATCGACCTGAAGGACGAGCACGCGAAGGAACTCCGAGAGACCTTCGAGTACTACATCGTGCACTCCACCCGCGTCGGCGGCCGCAAGCACCGCTCGGACCGACCGGTCAACCCCACTGCCGAGAGACGGCCGTCGGGCGAAACGACGAAGATCCGCGCCTGGGCACTCGAGCAGGGCTACGAACTGTCCTCTCGTGGACGTATCCCCACCGAGATCGAGCAGGCTTTCCACGACGCCCACTGAACCTGCGCAGCGCCTTCCCCGTCGCGGTGGTCGATCGTGGCAGGCTATCGGTATGTGTGGTCGTTACGCCTCGACGACGAGCCGGGGAACGCTGCTCGAGACCTTCGATGTCGCCCCTGAACGGGCCGACCCGGAGATGGCGCCGGACTACAACGTGGCGCCCACGAAGACCTCCCCAGTTGTGATCGCGCGGGTACCGAAAGACACCGACGACGAGCAACCCCAACGACAGCTCCGCAACCTCAAATGGGGCCTGACACCGTTCTGGGCCAAAGATCCGAAGATCGGCTCACGCATGATCAACGCCCGCGCCGAGACCGTGCACGAAAAGCCCGCGTACAGGCAGTGTTTCAAGTCGCGGCGCGGGATCGTCCCGGTGTCCGGGTTCTACGAGTGGTTCCCGACCGACGAGGTCGGCAAGTCCGGAAAACCCCTCAAGCAGCCGTACTACATCCACCCGGCCGAGAGCGACATTCTCCCGTTGGCCGTCATCTTCGACTTCTGGCGCAACCCCGACGTCCCCGACAACGATCCGGACGCCTGGCTGATCACATTTTGCGTGATCACAACCAACTCGACCGACGATGTGGGACATATCCACGATCGGATGCCGATGAGCGTCGCCCCGGAGAACTGGGCGGACTGGCTCGACCCGACCAACACCGACGTCGACCACGCCCGATCCTTGATGGCACCGCCGGCACCGGGCAGCCTCGAGACCTACCCGGTGTCCAAGGCCGTCAACAACGTCCGCAACAACGGTGAAGACCTGCTGAAGCCGATCACCGTCGAGGACGCCCACTGACCACTGGTGCGACCCGCGCAAACACCACGCACAGCCGACGGACACACCGCCTCGGAATACCACCCGATGGTCCGCTGTTGAACACGCCTGACGGTGGCGCACATACCCCGGGTACCACACCAGAAAAGTCGCTGCGAGCGACCACTTGCCGAGAGGCGATATGGCGTCACCGTCCCGCTGGCCGGGTAAGACCTACAGTGCCAAGCGTTCCCGAAAAGGAAACGAAGCCGCTGTCACCGGGGAAGGCGACAGCGGCTTCCCTTTGATCGGATACGTTCCGTCACAGCGAATCCCGGGTGACCGACCCCGGATCGAGGTCTCCTCGCTGCCCCTTGAAACTGGGATGCCGAAGCCCGCCCGGCCGGTACTCGCGATACGCAACGTCCACCACAATCACAGGTTCGACCCAGCGCACGATCCCGTGCTCCTCCGCGGCCGCGGCATCGGGTCCAAGCGGGCTGGTGCGGCGTTCGAGGGTGGCCAGCTTCTCCGTCAGCTGGCGGCGCACGGCCATCGTGAACCCGGTCCCGACATTGCCCACGTAGCGAAGAACGCCCTGGTCATCGTAGGCGCCGAGGACGAGTGAGCCGACCATGTTCCGCTGTCCACCCCCGCCCGCGATCCAACCAACAATCAAGCAGGAGCTCCTCGTGCGAAGGGGAACCTTCCGCCACGACCGGGTGCGCTGACCCGGTAGATAGGGCGACCCCACCCGTTTGAAAACCGCGCCCTCCATCCCGGAATTCCTGGCGGCCTCCAGAATGACTGCACCGTCCACTCCTACCCAGTGCGGCAAGATCTGCACGGGCACGCCGACCCCGCGCAGCTCGTGACCGAGGTCGGTGAGAGCGGCACGGCGCTCCAGATACGGCGCCGCCATCAAATCACCACCGTCGGCAAAGAGAACGTCGAACGGAAGGTAGGTGACCGGGACCTGCCGCCGCACGGCCGTGGTCGGGCGCAGGGTGTTCATCCGCTTCTGCAGGCGCGCGAACGACAGCCGACCCTGGGCAAGGGCCACGACCTCGCCGTCGAACACGATACGGCCGCGGCCGCCGAACACGTCGGTCAACGTCTCGGCCACCTCCGGGTACGAGGAGGTGACGACGTTGAGGTTGCGGGTCCACAACACCGGCGGCTCGCCGCCGCCGACCGTGCCTAATAGGCGGCAGCCGTCGTACTTCATTTCCGCCGCCCAGCCGCCGTCCATTGCCTCGGGAAGCTCACCCGGGGTGGCCAACATCGGCGCAATCAGCCGCATGGGCCGATTGTGCGCCCATGTCCGCAGCTGGGACGACCCTTCCGGGTTTCGCCGCCGAGAGTGCGGCGCGATCACACGACCCGCCGTTCTGCTCGGCCGCCGGCGGCATGCCACCCTGTCCCACGAGACTCCACGCCCGCCCACGTCGGAAGGACCCGCACGACCCATGACCACCTGGACCCTCTGGCTCGGCGCCCTGCTGGTCGTCGGCGGCTCAACCGCCCAGATCAAACATAAAGCGGGAGTTGCCCGCGCCCTGTGGGTGCTCGCCGTGCTCGCCTTCGTGGCCACGGCCCTCGGGGCGATAACCGCGTCCGAGGTCTCGCTGCCCCTGCTGCTGACACTCGTAGGCGCGATCGCGGCGACCTGTGCCCTGGTCGCGGTGACCAAGGAACCGACAAAGGCAACGGCCGCGCGACGGGGCGGCGCCGAATGATCACTGCAATCTGCGCCGTCGCCCTCGGCGTCCTACTCGCCGGCTCGGACCTGGCGGCCCGGTGGCGCGGAAGCCGGTCGGAGCGGGCGCGGATCACCGAGATCACGGCCAGCCTCGACCGCTTCCAGTGGTGGGTGCTCGAAGACCTCACCGAAGCACGCCACAATGTCCTGCACCGAGACCGCGCATCAGGAAACGACGAGATTCGGGCGTTCATCGCGGCCCGCGAGCGCGCCACCCGGGTCGGGATCCCGGACGAGGTGGCGGTGTACCGCCTGGCTGACCGGCTCATCCGGGATTGGGCCCAGCAACCGCGGAGGTAGACCCACACGCAGCGGATCGTGCCCCGGAAGTGTCCGAAGCATCCGCCATTACCGATCAGGTTGTCAGGCGCGGCCGAGTAGGTGCCGGAGACACCAGGTCGATCTTCGGCTCGGACCATCCGCCGTTGAAAGCAAAGAGCAACAGGCCGCCACACACCAATCTGCGGAACCCCGCAGATCAGGACCGGGAACGAGTCACCGGTCTGGGTAGTGAGTGGCGACCTGTTGCTCGTCGCGATCGTGACAGTAGATCGTCCCACCGACAGCAAAGGCGTCGAAACAAGCCGTCGGGGCCGACCACCGCGAGCAAGTCAGGCGATGATCCCCAGAAGCGCATGACGCTGATTCGTCCCGAGACCGCCGATCCGCCGGGTCTCAGCGATCGACAGCTCCTCCAGGATCTGCGCCGCCCTCACCGGACCGACACCGGGAAGCGCCTTCACCAAAGCCGAAACCTTGGTCTTCTTCGCAACCTCGTCGTTCTCCGCCTTCGCGAGCACATCGGAGACCGTGAGCTCCCCGGCCTTGACCGCGGCGAGAAGCTCCCCGCGCGCCTTCCGGGCCACAGCGGCCTTCTCCAATGCTTCAGCGCGCTGCTCGGGCGTCAAAACGGGCAATGCCATCAAGGGGCTCCTTACTGCTCTGACCGGCCTAGATCGGCCGGCCTCGGATGGGGATCGCGCCATTCGCGTAGGCGCCGACGTAGGGCGACGCCAGCGGTTGGCGCTTCCCTCACCAATCGCTGGCGGCACAATCGAGGGTAACACTAGAGTCGAATATATGTTCGAACGATGGAAAGCCGTGTACGACCCGAAACCGTGGCGGGAAGTGCGCCCACCGCGGCCGGTGACCATCGACGTCTCTGCCGCAATGGCACACCACGGTGGCCGCGCCGCGAACGACCTTCCCCTCCGCGTCCGCGCCGAGGGACTCGACCTCGACGTCCAAGTCCCGGGGATGCTCCATGCCTGGGCACGCACCTCCCGCGGCGAATGGCTCGCATCCTGCACGTTCGTCATCCCCACCGGCAACAAGCTGGGAAGTCTCGAGGTCACGCACTGGTGCCCCGCAGCGGCCGTCAGCGCCGCCGACCAGGACTGACCCATCCACCGCGTTCCTACCGTCCGGCGATGGTCATTTCCTGATGTACCCATGGCCCGATGTGCTGGAACCGGATCCAGTGAGAAGCCCGCGACCGGTGCCTCATTGCCAACAGCCGCGGACTGCGGGAAGCAATGACCCCCCGCCACCACTCACCAGTCATCGAGTGCGCAACCCAGGTATGCCGCGCTGGTCGAAGCAACCGGTGGCCGGTGGCCGGCCACGTGAATCCGAATCGACCGCCTCCTGGCTCGACTCGACATCGACGGCAGCGCAGTGAATGTGGCAGGAATGGTCCACTCGATGATCGCGACTGGCGTTCGTACATGCTCGGCATCGAGTCCCTGGCAACGCGAAGATGGCGTCAGATGTTACTTGGGATGCGAAATGCCTCCCATCTCGCCGTCCGAAAGATCAGGCGACGTCGGGACGCAGCCGTCCCGGATCTCCTGACCCCGTGACGTTATCGCCCCGTACGGGGGGCATTAGACTGATGGTGTTCTGGTGAACATCCCCCCAATTTTGTTTCCAGAACACCCCCTGTGGCCCGGCATCACCCCCCGATGCCGGGCCACACCCCTGCGGTAGCGACAACGAGAAGATCGGCCCCACGGGTGGGGTCCGGCCGCGAGTTGACGCGCCTCGCCACGAAGCGTGTGCTAGAAAACTCCGGTTTGATCAACAAACCCATCAACCGCAAGAACTTCCGCAGCGAAGAACCTCCCCTCACCCGGCGAGGACCCCAGCGAAAAGACGCAACGCAATGGCTACTTCGCGATGGACACCTACACCACCACCACGACCGGCGCCGGCTCACCGACGAGGCAGGTGTCCTCACCCCGGCCACCGCGCTCGACGACGTGCTCGTCGAACGACTGCGCGGTGCAGGTGTGGAGATCTCCGCCCGAAAGCTCTGATGCGCCTCCGCTGACGAGGGACCACACGCTCAGAACCG
>SEEV01000843.1 GCA_004211695.1 Rhodococcus sp. (in: high G+C Gram-positive bacteria) | reverse complement strand
TGTTGTGGTGCCGGTTCGGGTAGGCGGGGTGGTGGGGGCGGCGTTGCGCATCGCCGCGGCCCGGGAGGGAGGCAGGGCACCCGGCGGTACGACCGGCGGCGATGTCGTTGTTCGGACTCGTCGGATCTCACTGTCGATTTTCGGTTGCGGGTCAGGTCGAGGACGGCGGGCCGTGACGCGGCTGGTGCCGGGGGCCAGGCGGTCTGTCCGGGCTTCGGCCACGTCGTTCCACGCCGCGATGAACACGGAAAATGCAGGGGTCGGTCGGCGTTGATGTATCGGGTGGTCTTGGTGGTGAGCAAGACGGTGAGCGTGACCATCACGGCGAGCGGTGTGAAGCCGAGAGGGGCGTGCACGATCATGGCGGCGACGACGAAGATCGTGACCAAGATCGCGGCACCATCCCGACGGCGGAGTACCGGATGCGAATCGGGAGGGTTCTGCCGGAGGTGCCGAGGTGGTGCGAGTCCACGCGAGAGAGCAGATCGGTTGTTGTCGATCACGTGCTTATTCCCTTCGGGGACGTGTTCGCAAGGGATGAGCACGCGTCAGACGTCGACGCCGATGAGGCTGAGGAAAAAGGCCCCTGAGCCCATTCATTGCGCTCTGGCTACCGGCGAGCACGAAGAAGGTGATCGCGACGGGAGACAGTCCGCCGACTGTCAGCACCTTCGAGAAGTTGCTCTTCAAGGGCTCCGAGGCGATCGCGCAGACAACCAGCAGGAAGATCACGACGAACGCGTTGTCGCCGATCCAGTCCTTGAGGTTTTTTGGTGTTCACCTCGGTTTCCTGAGCAGGAAGGTCACCACCGATGTGGGTGTGGGTGAAGCGAGTGCGGCGTCGACGACGGTGGACGCAACAGACATGGGGTTCTCCTCGGGTCGGATCTGGCGAGAGCACCTCAAACGTGGTGCGGGCGCGTTAAGAAAAATCGCGCGCCGACTTCACCGGGGTATGTGGATAACTTCCTCTCCGGAGGCGCAGCGGTGGTCGTCGGCGCAGCGGTGGTGCGTGCTTTTCGGCCATCTGGTGACACACGGAGGAGCTGGGCGCGGGCATCGGTTGCGGTGGGCCGGGAGAGTGTCACGCGTAGACCTCTGACGGGTCGTGTGTGGTTCGGTGTGCGTTTGATCCGCTCAGCCCGAGAATCGGGGTCCGCGGAGCAGCGCAACGGGGCGGCCTGGTGGGGTGGTGCCCGGAGAACCCGGCGGAGGAACGGTTGCGGCATGGCCGTGACAGCACGAAATTCAGCGCTGAAATGTGGTGTCTGACCGCCCGTGTTCAGGCGCAGGCGAGCAGGCGTCTTATTGCCCTCGAAATGGGGATCGAACAGGGAGTGCGTCGGCACCGATCAGAGTGTGCTCTGCCGTGACATGAGAACGGGCGTCCGATCGAGCGGTCGGATCCAGCAGTCGAATCGAGCGTCCGAGAAAGGCGGGGAAACCCACCCCCTCCGGGGGTCACTCCCCCCGGCCCTTCGGGCCTAGGGGGGAGTGTACTACTAGAAATTGCGCCGCGCCAACATGTTTCGGAACGCCCATGTCACACGCCTGCGGTGATG
>SEEV01000033.1 GCA_004211695.1 Rhodococcus sp. (in: high G+C Gram-positive bacteria) | reverse complement strand
CACGCGCAATTCACGTATTCCGCACTCCTGACCGATTCATTGCCGGGACGGTGGGTGAGCCCGGCGACAGGTCGTTCTATCTCCAGGCAGTACACGAGGCGCGAGTGATCAGCGTCCTGTTGGAGAAACAGCAGGTTCAGGTACTCGCCGACCGGATGGGGCTCCTCCTCGAGGAAGTGCACCGCCGGTTCGGGACGGAGGTTCCGCCGGAGGGGGCCGAACTCGACGACGCGAGCCCTCTGGTCACTCCGATCGACGCCGAGTTCCGGGTCGGCACGATGGGCCTGGGCTGGGACGCCGACGCCGGCGCCGTCGTGGTGGAACTGCTCGCGGTCAGCGAGACGGAGTTCGACGAATCCGTAGTCCTCGACGACTCCGAGGACGGACCGGACGCCGTGCGCGTCTTCCTCACCCCGTTGCAGGCGCGGGACTTCTCACTGCGGTCCGAACGGGTCATCGCCGCCGGACGGGCGCCGTGCCCGCTGTGCGGTGAGCCGCTCGCCCCCGAAGGTCACATCTGCATTCGAACCAACGGGTACCGCCGTGGCCAGAGCTTCGGACTCACCCCGGAAATGGACGAGGAGGACTGAGGGTGCCTGCCGAGGAGTCCGATCCTCTCGAGTCCGGCGAGCTGACCCTCATCGGCCAGATCACCCACGCCAGCAACGCCACGTTGGTCTGCGACGCGGTCGAGGGTGAGAACACCGTCCGCTGCGTGTACAAACCGATCCGCGGGGAGCGTCCGCTGTGGGACTTCCCCGACGGCACGCTCGCCGGCCGTGAGTACGCGTCGTATCTCGTGTCCGACAAGCTGGGCTGGAATGTGATTCCTCGCACGCTCCTGCGCGACGGCCCGTTCGGCCCGGGCATGGTGCAGCGCTGGGTCGACACCCCCGACCGGCACGGCGACGACACCGGCGGTCTCGACCTGGTCGACATCTGCGCCCCCGACGCAGTGCCCGAGGGCTGGTTCGAGATTCTGCGGGCCACCGACATGGACGGCGAACCGGTCGCGCTCATCCACGCGGACGACCCCCGGCTGCAGCGGATGGCCGTCCTCGACGTGCTGATCAACAACGCCGACCGCAAGGGCGGCCATGCGCTCGAGGGTCTCGACGGTTCGGTGTACGGCGTCGACCACGGCATCTGCCTGCACACGGAGAACAAGCTGCGGACCGTGCTGTGGGGATGGGCGGGGACGGAGGTGCCAGGTCCGCTCGTCGTGGACATCGCGGAACTGATCACCTCACTCGAAGGCGACTTCGGGGAGCGGCTGGGCGAGCACATCACGTCCGACGAGGTCGCCGCCCTCTACGATCGGGCCGTCGATCTGCTCGAGGCGCCGGTGATGCCCCGCCCGAACGGCCACCGGCCCATCCCGTGGCCCGCCTTCTGACGGACCCTCCCGGAGGCCGTCGGCCGACGGCTCCCTCCGAGGCGGAAACACCGGTCCACTAGGCTCGCAGTCATGCAGTCTTGGTCTGAAACCGCTGTCCCGTCCGTCCCAGGCCAGGGGCCTCCGCTGCGGTTGTTCGACACCGCTGACCGGCAGGTTCGTCCCATCACTCCCGGACGCACGGCCACCATGTACGTGTGCGGCATCACCCCGTACGACGCGACCCACCTCGGTCACGCCGCCACCTACCTGACGTTCGATCTGGTGAACCGGATCTGGCGTGACGCCGGACACGACGTGCATTACGTCCAGAACGTCACCGACGTCGACGACCCGCTGTTCGAGCGCGCCGACCGCGACGGCGAGGACTGGGTCGTCCTCGGCATGCGCGAGACGGCGCTGTTCCGCGAAGACATGGAAGCGCTGCGAGTGCTGCCCCCGCGCGACTACATCGGCGCGGTGGAGTCGATCGGCGAAGTGATCGAGATGGTCGAGAAGTTCGTCGCGTCCGGCGCCGCCTACGTGGTCGACGACCCCGAATTCCCCGACGTGTACTTCCGCGCCGACGCGACGGAGCAGTTCGGGTACGAGTCCGGCTACGACCGCGAGACGATGGCGAAGTTCTTCGCCGAGCGCGGCGGCGACCCCGACCGCCCCGGCAAGGTGGATCCGCTCGACGCCCTGGTGTGGCGTGCGGTCCGTCCGGGGGAGCCGTCCTGGCCGTCGCCGTTCGGTCCCGGCCGTCCCGGCTGGCATATCGAGTGTTCGGCCATCGCCCTCAACCGCATCGGCTCCGGTTTCGACTTGCAGGGCGGCGGCAGCGACCTGATCTTCCCGCACCACGAGTTCTCCGCGGCGCACGCCGAGTCGGCCACGGGTGACCGTCGCTTCGCCCGCCACTACGTGCACACCGGCATGATCGGTCTCGACGGCGAGAAGATGTCGAAGAGCCGCGGCAACCTCGTGTTCGTGTCGAAGCTGCGCGGCGAGGGTGTCGACCCGGCCGCCATCCGCCTCGGTCTGCTGTCGGGGCACTACCGGCAGGACCGGCCCTGGACCGACCAGGTGCTCGCCGACGCCCACACCCGGCTGAAGCTGTGGAAGGACGCCGCCGCACTCGAGTCGGCGCAGTCGGCCACCGACACGATCGCCCGGTTGCGTCAGCATCTCGCCGATGATCTCGACACCCCGAAGGCGCTCGACGCCCTCGACGGTTGGGCCCGTCGCGCCCTCGACAACGGTGGCTCCGACACGAACGCGCCGAGCGAATTCGCCGCCGCCGTGGACGCCCTTCTCGGTGTGCGCCTTCGGCGCCCGTGAGTACTTGTTAACCGCCCGCGGTTAACAAGTACTCACGGGTCAGGCGAACTCGAGGGCCCCCTCCGCAGGGGTCGGGACGCGTCGGCGCAGCGGGGAACCGAGCGCCTGCGCCAGATCGGTGCCGTCGTGTTCGGCGAGCAGTTCGCCGTCCGACCACACGAGCAGCGTGGCGCTGACACTCTGCTCGGCGGTCGAGTGCGCCAGATCGTAGTGCGCACACCCCGGCACGCCGCCGTACGTGATCCACAGGTCGAACCCGGTCATGAACAGGTCGAGGTCGAATTGCACACTCAGGCCCAGCAGTTCGGCCCGGCCGTTGTCGTCGACGCCGGCGAACGCCTCGTCCAGTGCCAGCAGTCGCGGTGCGTGGGGATCGGCGGAGTCGAGCATGACGTGCGCTGCGGCGAACAACGGCAGATGCAGTGACACGGACTGTTCGCCGCCGGAGAGTGCGCTGTGCCGGGCGACCGTCAGCCGGTCCTCGTTGCCGGTGCCGCTGATCAGGGTGAACGAGAACACCCGCCACCGCCGGTAGTCGAGGGCGGACGCCAGGATCTCCGGGTACGACCGTTCCGGGTGGGCGGCCCGGGCCGTCCGGATCTGGTGGGCGAAGTGCGCGCGCATCGTGGCGAGTTCGTCCGGGCCCAGCGCCGAGGTGTCCCGCTCGAGCAGTTTGGAGATCGCCTTCGCGCTGTCGTCGAGGTTGTCGGCGAGGACCCAGTGCACGCCGATGGTGTTGCCGGACGACATCCGCCGCTCCCGCATCTCGGTGCCCATCCGGGCGATGAGTTCGCGGGCGTCGACGGTCCGTTCGTGGATCTGCTGGGCAAGGCCCGTGAGCAGTGCGTCCTCCAGAATGCGACGCTCGGATTCGGTGAGCAGCAATTCCTGATCGGAGCGGGCGGCCGCGATGCGGGCGGCGAACTCACCGATCGACGAGTAACCGTCGTCGTCCTGCACCTGCACCACGGTCACGCCGTCCGGCGCATCCCACTGCAACCGGTAGTCCTGGCCCGCGGCCGCCAGCTGGGCGTCGAAGTCCTGGAGTGCCGTGGTGAGCGCGGAGCGCGTCGACTTGCGGGCCGCGTCGCTGACCCGCACCGACTCGGTGGCGCTGTCCAGCGCGCGGAACAGTGCGTCCGCCTCGGGCGGAAGGATAGGGGTGTCGTCGGCATTCTGGATGCGGTACACCAGCTGATCGGCGCTCATCCACGCTGCCGTGCTCGCGGGCCACGTGTGACCGCCGCCGACTCCGAGGAGTTCGAGCAGGTCGCGCCGGGCGTACGGCGCGAGGCGGGCGGCGTCGGCGTGGGTTTCCGTGAGCGCCAGCCGGAGGGTCTGCACGGCGGTGTTGTACGCGCCCTCGGCCTTGCCGATGGCCTCGCCGGCGTCCTTGTCCGCCTTGCGGGCGTCGCGCTGCTTCTTCTTGCACGCCTCGATCCGCGCGTGCGCCTCGTCGAGCTGCCGGTCCAACTGTTCGGCTCCCGCTCCCAGCGTGTCGCGGAGCGTATCGAGTCGTTGGACCTGTTGCGCGAGAACCTCTTCGGCGATGGCGGCTTCTTCCGCGAACTCTTCGGCGTTACCCCGCGCCTCGTGCAGTCGATCCTCGGATTCGCGAGTGTGCTCCACCTCCTTGGTGTGTTCGCGCCTGCACCGCTGCACCATCTCGCCCTGCTTCTCGAAATGCCGGACGGCCGCGGCGAGCGAATCGATCTCCCGGGCGACGTGCGGAGTCCGATGGGTGGACGCGGTGACCCGGAGTTGTTTCTCCTTCGCGGACAGGTCGGCGATGGCCTGGTCGAGTTCGCGGCCGACCGCCGTCGCCGTGTCGGAGCGGCTGCGGAGGGCACCGGCCGATTCGGTGACCTTCTTCAGCGCTGTGAGGATCGACCCGGTGCGGGGCAGTGCCTGCGCGGCGGCGGTCGCCCGTGTCAGCAGCGCAGCGGCCGCGTCCGCGGAAGTCCGGGCTTCGGCGAGCGTCGCCCGGGTCTCCTCGAGGGTTCGGTCGAGTTCGGCGATCCGGGCGGCACGCCTGCGGGCGCGGGCGGTGGTTCCGATGTATTCGGCGTCCGACTTCGTGTGGCGTCCGCGCTGGATTCCCTGCCGGTACCCGCCGTCCTCGGCGACACCCACCTGATTCCCGGACAGATCCAGGGATTCGAGGGCGATCGATTCGAGGATCCCGCGCACCCGACCCTCCGGGACACCCGCATCCTGCTCGACCTCGAGTACGTCCGCGAGGGTTCGGCCGGTGGGCCGGTCCTCGGCGGGAAGTGCCACGAGGAACTGTTCGGATTCGACGTCGGGAAGGGCGTCGTCGACGGGAACCCAGCCATCGAGGAGGTTTGCTGCCTCCAGCGCGGCCTCGATGCCCGCTGCCGACGTGGTGTCGACACGGTCGGCGAATCGGACCAGGCGCCACAACGGTGCACCGCTCAGCCGGGCGCGGGTGTCGTGCCGGGCGGCGGACAGCCGTGGGGCGTCGTCGTGCTCGGATTCGATTGCGGTGCGCGCCGATTCGTGCTCGGCGATCGCCTCCACCGCGGCAGCCGCGTCCCGGTCGTACTGTTGGCGACGCAGCCGCAGCGTGTCGACGGCTTCCGTGGTCTGTTCCGTCAGTGTCTCCGACAGGGTGGCGGCGTCGTCGTCGCCGATCCGGCCGAGTGCGGTGTCCAGCGCGTCGAACAGCGAAGCGGGCGCACCGATCTCGGAGTAGAGGGACGACTGTTCCGCCCACCAGGACCGCAGTGCGGTAGCGCATTCGCTGCGGGCCGACTCGACCGCGGTCTCGGCTTCCAGGACGGTCACCTTCGCGGAGTCGAGTTGCTCCTGGCCGCGGCGGGCCGCGTCGTCGGCGCGGGTCCGTTCGGTGGCGGCCTTCTCGACCGTGGCGAGCGCGGCCCGGGCCGCGCGGATGTCGCCGTCGCGTTCCTCGGCGTGCCCGCGCAGGGCCGCGGTCAGCTGATCGGTGCGCGCGTCGGCGGGCAGCGCGGTCCAGGTGATGCCCGCGTCCTCGGCGGCGAGGTGGAGTTCGTCCTCGGCGTGCGTGAGCGCCTCGACGGCGCGAGCGACCGCGTCGCCCGCCTTGTCGTGTTCCTCGGCGCGTTGTTCGAGGGTGGCCTTGGCCTTGCGCGCCTTCTCTGCCTGCAGTTCGGTCGACTTCTCGAGCGTCGACACCGCCTGGGCAAGGTCGTCGAGTTGCGTCCGTCCCTCGTAGGCGGTCGAGCGCTTCAGGGCGTCGAGTGTGGCATTCGCCTGGTCGAGAGCGCGTTCGGCCGCGGTGAAGCGCTCTTCGGCGGCCTCCCGGCTCGCCTGGCTACGGGTCCGGTCGGCCGCTGCCTCGTGGAGTGCGGAGATGCCCGAACGCACGGCTTCGAGTCGGATCGCGAGGTGGTCGACATCCGTCCGCGCCTGCTGGCGCAGGTATTTCGCGTACACGCCGACGAAGCTCTGCGCCGCCTGGTCCGCGGCGGCCAGCCCTTCGAGCGCCCGGCCGACCTCCTCCATGTCGCTGAACGAGCGTGCCGCCTCGAGGACCAGTTGCTCGTCGAGGGGGCGCAGACCGTCGGTGAGGGCCTGCGACAGTCCCTTGGGGTCGAGGTTCTTTGCGAGCTGGGGCCGGCGCAGCGTGAGGATGAGGTTGATCAGCTGGTCGTAGCGCTGGACGCCGAGTCCGAACATCCGGGCGTCGATCGCGGCGCGGTAGTCGAGCGGCCGGTCCGTGATGGAGTCGGTGCCGATCTGCTCGCCCAGTTGCTTTTTCGTGAGCGGACGGTCGTCGCTGCCGAGCAGGGAGAAGTCGACGCCGACGCGACCTTCGGCCACGAAGTACCAGCGGGTGACCTTGTCGTTGGTGCGGGTGGCGCGCATACCGATGCCGACGGTGACCGCCTCGGGGTCGTCCTTCGCGCCGCGGCAGAATTCCATCCAGACGTAGGAGTACGCGCTCTCCTGCCCGCGGTACAGGAGGTTCGACTTCATGGTGCGTTCCTCGCCGGCGAACGGATTGAGCCGCCGGGGTTCGATCCTGCCGTCGAAGACGAAGGGGAACAGCACTTCCAGCGCTTTGGTCTTGCCGGAACCGTTGGGACCGCGGAGCACGAGCCGACCGTCGGCGAAGGAGAACTCCTGGTCCCGGTAGTCCCAGAGGTTGATGATTCCGGCACGGGTGGGCCGGAAACGCGCACTCGTCATGCTGTGACTTCCTCGCTGTCGTTCGCTGAGCTCTGGAACAGGTCGATCTCGGGGGTGCGGTCGCGGATCGTGACCACCACACCTCGGTAGCGGGCGAGCGCCGGGAGTACGAGCACACCGCCCGGCGCCGACGCGGTGAGCCGTAACCGCTCGAGCAGGGCCAGTGCGGCGCGTCCGAGCCCGTCGGGGTCTGCCTGCCATCCGGCGGCGAACGTCCGCCCGAACCGTTCGGACAGTGTCCTTACGGTGTCGGCGATCCACTCGTCCTCGACGACGGGGAAGAGCCGGTCCGACGGGGCGGGGTCCTCGGGTTCGGCGTAGTCGTGGCCCGCCAGGCTGTCGAAGATCCCCGACTGCGGGACGGCGCTGTCGACCTGCTCGATGAGGTGGTCGACACGACAGTGCGGCAGCGGCATCCGAATCATCTCCGACAGATCCGGATCCAGCACGCGATCGGCAATCTCGCCGGCGAGCAGGAGCGCGACCTGCGCGACCGTTCCCGTCCCGGGGAACCGGACGTCGGACAGTCGTCCGGAGGAGTCGATCATCGCGACGCCCTCCTCGCGCCGCTCCGCGACCAGCCCGGTGAGCAACTCGACATCGGCCGCGGTGCGGGGGAGTGCGAGCTGTACCAGCTCGTGATCGTCCAGGTCGGCGGCGTAGACCACGGGCCGTTCGACGAGTGCGCGCCGGACCCGCCGAGCAGTCTCCTTCACGTCGACCGGGCGGGTCGTGCCGAATTCCGTGGTGTCGTCGTCGGTCACCGATTCGGCACCGGCGAGCAGTCCGCGGATCGACCGGAGATGCTGCAGTGCGCGCGACGGCCGGAACAGGGCGACGACGACGGATCGGTCGATGTCGTACAGTGCTTCTCCCGCATCGGGATTGGCGGCCCAGCCGCCCGCGTCCCCGTCGGCGAGGGTGATGGCGCCGCGGGCGGCGAGCCAGCCGACGGCATCGACGAAGGCGTCCCGGTCGGATGCGCGTTCGGTGGACAGGTCCACACCGTCGACCTGCGCGGCGTCGGCGGCCACGTGATCGGCGAGCTCGGACAACGTGATCTGGTTGCCCGCGCGGCCGAGAGCGGCCAGTGCCAACGCGAGGTAGGCGTAGCGGTACCGGTCGAACGTGCGGTCGGTGGCCGTCTTGGCCGGAGTTCCGGCGTCGAGGCGATCGCTCACGGTGAACAGCCGGGCCGTCGTTTCGGTGACCTCGAGGCGGTACCCGAACAGCGTCAGGAGGTCTTCGCGGAGTTCGGTGGCCCACCGGCGCAGCAGCGGAAGTGCGATTCGATCCGGATAGGTCTGTGTCACCAGATGATTCGACAAGATGATGCGGGCCGCGCGCTGATACGAATCGAGGGCGAGCGGCGAGATCTCCCGTGCCTTCACCGGACGCTCACCTGCAGCCCGTCGAGATGCAGGCGTCCTCGGGCGGTGCGCACGACCGTGGACTCGCTGTGCGGGCTGAGGGTGAGCTTCACGCCGTTCTCCGATCCGGTGCTGCTCTTCAGGTGGCCACTGACCGGGACCCGCGCCGTGAGTGCGGCATTGAGCAGACTCAGCAGCACGTCGGTTTCGGCCTCGTCCAGCTCTCGCTCGTAGACGCCGCCGCGGGCCAGCGACTGAGCGGCCGCCGCGCGGAGACGTTGCGTCGCCAACTGTTCCTCCCGGAGGCGGCGGACGCTGCCCTCGTTGCGTTGCACCCGAGCCGGCAGACCCGGGGACGGTGGACGCCCGGTCTCGGCCAGCGTGCGTGAGATCTCGACCGGCTGGGCCTCCCACCACGACCGGGTGTCGGGAATGATGTCGGCGTCCGGATGCACCATCGAGAGATGACGCGGCCGGCCGAGGTCGAACACGGCCTGGAACAATGCGTGTGCGGCGTCCTCGGTCGGGGTGGCAGCGAACCAGCCTGCGAGGTGGCGCAATTGGCTCTCCCTGCTCACACCACCCTTACGGGTTTCGGTGACCCGGCGCAGCAGCGACAGCACCGCGGCGATCGCACTCATCGTGCCCTCGCGCAGACGTTCCGACTCGCTGAGGCCCGCCTCGGAGCCGACGAACCAATGCGTCAACCCCGCCCACCTCGCGCGCCAATCGGCTTCGCGTTCTTCGACGCCGAGGAACACCCGCTCGTCGCTGGCGGCGGCGCGGGCCACCATCGTCTCGACGCCGGTGTCCTCGACGAGCGCGATGGCGGCCGCGAGTTTCGGCGCGTAGCGCGACAGGTCGGAGCTGAACTCGCGCATGTGGGTGAGGAGAGCGTCCTTGTGGGACATGAACGTCTCGGGCGTGATCTCCGTGGTGCGGACGAGGTCGCCCAGGGTCAGATAGAACTGCGCCGCGCGCCCGGCCATGTCGGACAGTGTCGCGTCGAGGCGGCCTAGTTTCCGGTACACCAGGTCGTTGTCGGCGGCGCGGTTGGCCGCGGCCAGGTCGTTCATGTCGGCGAGGAGGTCGGGCAGCGCCAACCGGGACAGGGACGCGTCGTCGAGTCGGGCGGCGAGCGCGTCCTCGACGGCTCGGAACACCTGGTAGCCGGCCTGGCTGAACTGGTACACGAAGTGCCGGTTCCGGTATTCGGCCAGCGTCGCGGCGCGGGTGCCGTCGTAGCTTCGTTCGAGTACTTCCCAGACGTGGAGTTGCTCGAGCAGGGGAGTTATATCCGCAGGAGAGAGGTGTCCCGAAGCGTCCTCGCCGGCGACACGTTCGAGGATCCGGGCCACCTCGGCGGCGTGGAGCAGCACCACGTAGTTGGCGCGAGCGTGGTCGAAGGCGCGGAGTACCCACAGATACTCGACGCGTTTCTCAGCAGTCGCGAATGAGAACAACTTCAGCCGATCGTCGCGCACGAGCCGATCGGGTATTGGCCCTCGGGTGCTCGACCACTCTGGATCGCTGGCTGATTCACTCACCGTGACAGGTTATGCGGTCGTGTAGTCGGCGAGCCAACGCCGTGCCGACCTGCATCATCACCGCTGGCCTGAATCGGTATCAGACGGAACTCAAAGATTTACCGAACCGACAGCAGGTGACTTCAGGTTCGCATCACTCTGGGTCACCCCTGTGCACACGCCCGAATTCCGATCCCTCACCCGCCGCCGCCAAGACGGGTCAGGGCGGCGGGAGAAATCAGAGTACGAACAACACGAAGACGATTGCGACCAGAACGAGTGCCAGTCCGACCGCGGCAGCGGCGAGCCAGGACGCCCGCGACGCCGGCTCGGCGGCCGTGTCGTTCTCGGACTGCGCGACGGCGCGAGGTTCCGGTGGCGTCGCGACCGCGGTTCCGCCCGAGACCCGCCCGGGCGAGGCGCCCACCGCCGCGGCGGACGCCGGGTTTCGGGTGCCTGCCGCCGGCCGGCTCGGGGCTGCGGGACCGGAGGGGACGGGCTCGCCGACGACGGCGTCGATCACTTCGGTGACGTCGTACGAGGGCGGCAGGCCGATCGGGGTGACCCTGTGGGTGGTGGGGTTGAAACCTGCTGCGCGGATGGCGGCGCCGAGCGCGGAGGTCTGCTCGGGACCCGGGCCGACGACGCATCGCACGCCGAACTTCTCGCTCACAGTGTGCGCGAATTCGTGAATGGCCGCGGAGTCCCGCGCGATCAGACCGTCGCCGGTGACGACGACGGCGTCGAGGTTGCCGGGCAGCCACCCGAACGCGCCGAGCGCGGTGGCGATCTGGGCCGTGGGGGAGCCGCCCGTGGAGAAGCGGAACGCCTTGCCTGCCTCGACGCCCGAGCGGATGAGCGCGACCGTCGCGCCGGTGTCGTCGACGTGATAGATGCCGACCAGCTGTCCGGGACGCTCGGCGATCTCGGATTCGAACCATGCGGCCGCGGCTTCGGCGTCCGAGACGAGCGACAGGTAGGACATGTCGGCGTAGTCCAGCGCGTCGCGGAGCGCGGCGACGGCGGTCGAGTCCCAGCGGGTGGGGTACGTGGCCATGATGTCGGGGGCGCCGCCGGTCCGGCCACCGTGGTCGGGGAGGGGTTCACATTCCCGGAGCAGGCACCGCATCGCTCCCGCGACCAGGTCTTCGGCGCGGTAGCGCGATCCGTCGCCCACCGGAACTCCGGCGGGTTCGCCGACGCGGGGGAGGAACCCCGAGACGGTGTGGGTCTCGCCGATCGTGTGCGGCGCCGAACCGCCGAGAATCGCGGTGCCGTCCGGGCACAGGTGCAGGACGGTGTCCCGGACGATGACGACCGGATCCGGGGATCCTGGATCGTTCGATGCCACGACCGCGGTGGACACGACACTGCCGATCCTGAGCCCGACTCCCATGGACATGCAAGTACCTCTATTCGTTTGCGAACGGATTGCGACTTCCGTCAGGCCCGTTCCGACTCACTCGGTGAGGCCACAAGATGTACATCCTGCTACCCGAGCGCGCTTGTGCGCGCCATCACGCGCGGCGTGGCGTGGTTGTGTCGCGCACATTCGGACGGTTTTCGCCTGTCGACGGTGATCGGTCAGGTCGCCGTCGGTGCGCCGAGCGCTGTTCTCCACTCGGGCACGTTCGCCGTCATCCAGTCGAGGAGGTGCTCCGCTTCCTGTGGATGTCGCCCCGTTCCGGCGAGGAGGTCGGCGAAGGCCTGCGCGGGCGCGACCACTCGGACGTTGTCCCGGAAGAGGGTGCGCTCGAACACCGCCGCCGATCGGGGAGTGGCGACGAGGACGTTGGCGCCCTGGTCGACGGGGCGGAGTTGGAGTGCGGAGGCCAGGGCCTCGCCGTGATCGGCATAGATCTGGACCTGATGCGCCGGCGCGTATTCGGCGAAAGCGGCGGCCGCGACCGATCCCGTGACCGCATACAGGTGGTCGGACACCTTCCCGAGTTTCGCGAGGAACGACGGCACCCCTTCGGGCGCGAAGTAGCCGACGGTGGGGCAGTCCTTGAAACTGGTGTCGCTGCTCCAGGCGCGCAACATCTGCTGCCACCGCACACTGGTGATGGGTCCGCGGGGGAGTCGTTCGAGTAGATCCCGTTCTTCCAGCGTTTCGACCACCCGATAGGTGGCGCCCGTGGACGCGCCGGCCAGTCGGATGAGTTCGGGGACCGTCAACTGACCCGAATGATCGGCGAGCGCACGAACGACCCGCGCGGCGGGATCTCCGGTCAACTGCGCGGCCGGGCGGCCGGGGCCACGCCACGGGTCGGCGTCCGCGCCGCGACCGCGCACCCAGATCGCGGGTCGGTCGGCGGACAGCGAGGTGTTCCCCGTCGCGTCGGCGTAGGAGAGCCCCCTGGCGTCGAGTTGTCGGCGCACGGGCTCGGAAAGGTAACGAGCGCAGACGAATCCGCGGTCGGATCCGGACAGGCTGTCCGCGAACCGGGCGGCGTCGCCCGCGAGCACCCCCCGGGCGGGGATGACGGAGAAGGACGCCACCTCACCACCCGGGGCGCCGACGAGCAATCGTTCCGGTGCGTCGGCGAGGGAGCGCGACTTTCCCGACGTCAACGTCCAGCCGAGGGGGAGCGCGGCCTGCAGCGTGGCGATTGCCCTGCGGTAGAGGTCGATGTCGCGCTCCGGCTTGGGAAACGGCACCTTCGTCTCGCTGCCGGCGAATTCGGCGTTCTCCTGGTTCGGCACGGTCGTGAGTCTATCTGAATCGGTCACATACGGAACCGGAAAATAAACCGAATGTCGCGGACACATTCGCCTGCGCTACCGAGTGGCACGGTCCCCACCACACTCACCACCGTCACCCCTCCGATTCGCTGATCAGGGACGTCGAGCCGCCCAGGCGGTCCGGGTGCCACGGGGGATCAGGTCCGTGCGGCGCAGAACGCTGTTCGGGTCGTCGTCCGACAGGAGGAGGTCGAGGGTGCCGCGATCGTCGGCGGCCAGTTGACCGTCGAGGGCGGAGCGGATGCGGCGCAGGTAGGTCTGCGCGTAGCGTCCGGTGCTCGACGGCGCCGGGTTCGCCTCGCTGACGAAGGTGCGCTCCTCGAGGATCTCGAAACCGTTCCGTTCCAGGTGTGTCTGCCAATTCGGATGCGAGTTCCAGTTCATCCGGGCCAACGCTTCGTGGCAGCGCAACTCCAGGCCCGGGCGGCCCACACCGACGTCGTCGGGCAGAAGGCGTGGCAGAGTGTCCATCTCGACGACCACCAGCACGCCGGCGGGGCTCAGTGCGGCATACATGTCGCTGAGCACTCGGTCGGGGTCGGCGACCTCGTGCAACGACGACGCGGCCCACACGAGGTCAGCGGCGCCGAGCGCCGGCCATGCGACGTCCAGATCGGCGTGCACGACGCTCAACCGGTCGGCGAGACCCTGCTCGCGCGCGGCAGTTCCGAGGCGCTCGAGCATGAACTCCGACCGGTCGATCGCGATCACCTCGGCCGCGGGGAACCGCCTGGCCAGAGTCAGGGTGCCGACACCCGTTCCCGCGCCCACGTCGACGATCCTGCGTGGCGTCTCGCGGGTGAGCTGCCCGGCCCACTCGGTCAGCGGTTCCAGGTAGGAGCCGAGCACTTCGGCGTCCAGATCCAGTACGTCTGCCAGCGAGGCTCCATGGTCATGGTCATGGTCATGGGTGTGGGCGGTGTGGTGATGAGAATGCTGTGCCATGACTCCAGGCTAGCTACGTCATGCTCGTTTCGCATACACTCTTGCGTATGACGCAAGAACTGGGATTGGACAGCGTGATCCGTCAGCGCATCCGCGGTCTGAGGGTGGCGCGGGGATGGTCGCTCGATGCCCTTGCGGCTCGCTGCTACCTCAGCCCGTCCACCCTCAGCCGCATCGAGACCGGGCATCGCAGGATCGCGCTCGACCAGCTGGTTCCCATCGCGCGGGCGCTCGGCACCACGCTCGATCAACTCGTCGAGTCCGTAGAAGACGACGATGTGGTGATTCGGCCGCAACCTGAACACACGCGCGGCTTGACGATCTGGCTCCTGTCTCGTGAACGCGCTCTCCACGGCGCGACTGTGGCGAAGATGCGCATCACCCCCGAGCGGCCGGCCGGGCCGGAGCACGTCAGCGTGCACCCCGGTCACGAGTGGTTCACGGTCCTGTCGGGGACAGCCCGCCTGCAACTGGGTGAGCGAACCATCCTGATCGAAGCCGGTGCCGCAGCGGAATTCTCGACCATGGTGCCGCACTCCATCGGCGCCCACGACGGTCCCGTGGAGATCCTCACGATCTTCGACCACGACGGCGAGCGTGCTCACCTGCACGCCGATCACAACGAGTAGAAAGGACCGACATGTCGTCTTCCGACACCGCAGGCCAGACGGAGTTTCCCGCGAGCATGGGGAAGGTCTCCCGCCGTGAGCTCGCGTCCCACGGCTATACGCGTTTCGACCAGCTGACGACGGTCACCGCCAAGGAACTGTTGAAGATCCACGGCGTCGGACCGAAGGCGATCCGAATCCTCGAGGAGGAACTCGCGGAGCGGGGGCTCGGCTTCGCGAGTTGAGCCGAGCCCGGCCGGGCTACAGCAGGCCGTGCGTGCGCTGATAGGTCGCCGGTGGTGTCCCGACGACGTGAGTGAAGACACGGGTCAGGTGGGCCTGGTCGCTGAACCCCAGTTCGTAGGCGAGCCCAGACCAGTCGATCCTCTCGCCCGAGTGGGCTGCGCCGGCCGCGTCGAGGATGCGGAACCGCTGGATCACCCACTTCGGGCCGATGCCGACGTACTCGGTGAACAGGCGTTGCAGGGTGCGTAGGCTACAGCCGGCATGTGCGGCGAGCTGGTCTGCCCGGACGATGTCGCGGTTGCACTGGGCGTCGCCCACCAGGGCTGTGATCTCCCGTCCCGTGGGATCCGGAACGGGATCGGTGCGGAGAAGGTATCGCTCGAAGTCGTCGATCATCTCCGCGGTGTCCGTGCCGGCGAGATTCGCTCCGCGACCGGGCGGTCGTCACCGGCAAGCAGATCCCGGCCGGGCTGGACGGTTCCCGAGATCGCGCCGACGCTGCCCCTCAGCAGGGGCCGGAACCCTCCGGCGTGGAAGGCGGCTCCCAGCACGTGGCCGTTCCCGGTCAGCGTTCGGTGGAACGGCGACCGGGAGATCCCGTGCACCAGCAACTCTCCGTCCTCGGCAGCGACATGAACGCGGGGCTGGGGCACCACCTGCTGTCGATGGGGCTTCGGTACCGACCACCTCACCAGCCAGTGGTAGTCGACGAACTCGGCCAAAGCCTCTCGGGGAGCGACCCGTTCGACGTCGAACCCCCGCTCGTCGGCCGTCGGGCGGACGATGGCCTCGGGATGTCCTGGCACACTCGGCACTCGCCCATCCTAGTGTCGCGAATGTTCAAGAACGTCACCCCACCGCGTACCTAGAGTTCCGTGTCATGAGCTACTCACACACTGCACGAGGCACATTCTCCATCGCCTCGTGGTCGGAATCGGTGGTCGTCGACATCGACGGCGAAGGCACGACCGCCGGCGACACCTATTACCCCACACGCGGTGCGACCCGAGCGACCGTGGCGTACTCGTACTCGGGGGACATCGAGGGAACGAGCTCGGTGATCTACCTGATCGCATACAAGGCCGATGCCGCGCCCGTGCTCGGCCTGGAGCGCTTCGAGGGCTCGATCGGCGGGCACGACGGGACGTGCGTGTTCCAGCACATCGGCAGTCAGGACCAGGGTTCCGTGTCGGCGCGGATCGAGGTGGTGCTGGGTATGGGCACCGGTGGTCTGACCGACCTACGCGGCAGCGCGGACCTGTCCATCGCGGGACCCGGCGACAGCGGCTACTAGTTCGTTCTGTCGTACGACGTCGGCTGAGCCTTCGATGCCGAACGCGGTGTCGGTGCGTCGCTACCGCTCAGCCCGGTGCGAGTGCGCGGTCGGCCAGCGCGGCGACGACGGGCGTGAGTGCCTGAGCATGTTCGAGGGTCAGGTGGTTGTCGTCGCGGTACACGAGGTCGTTGCCGACGATGACGGGGCAGCGCTCGGTGGTGCAGAACAGGGAGGTGAGGTCGGCGTACCGCCCGCCGCCTGCCGTCGTGGCAGCCGCCTCGGCCGCGACGCCGGCGTCGTTCACCGCGGCCGGTCGCGGCGGCGAGCAGGCGGTCGCGTCGTCCAGGTGATCGGACAGGCAGATCGGTACGGTCGACTGCGGATCCGGGATCGGTCCGAGGACCAGAACGGCCGCGCCTGTGGCCCGGAGTTCCGTGACCAGGCGGGTCAGGCTGTCGAGCCACTCTCGACCGAAGACGGTGAAACCGAAATCGGCACCGTATCGACGGGACATGCTCACCACGATCAGCCGGGGCCGCTCTGCCTGCAGTCGGGCGACGACCTCGCCCCGCCACTGCTCGCATTCCGTGTATTCCCGCCCGAGATAGGGGCTGGTGAGCGGCAGGTCGAGAAGCGGGCAGGTGACCTTGCCCATGGTTTCCAACCGCCAGTCACGCTGCTCGGCGGCCTGCTCGAACGCGGGTGCCCACATCGCGGCGTGCGAATCGCCGACCAGGGCAACCGTCGTCGGTGAGGTCACGTCACCCGACGCGCACTCGTCCTGCCCGACCTCGCGCCACGAGCGCACGCAGCCGTTGACGAACACCGCCGGCTTGTCTGCCGGAGCGTCGGCGAGCGGCGGGGACAGATTCGACGGGACAGCCTGCAGCCCGGCCGATTCCGCGACCGCCGCCTGCACCTGCGCGGTCACCTCCTGGACCGCCGCCTCGTGCGGATCGACCGCGGGCGCCACCGAAACGGGTGGCGCAGCGACGGTCAGGGCGGCGGCCTCGGCGCCGTGCCCGACGGGCACCGGCCGAAGCACCAGCAGTACCAACGCTGCGCACACGGCGAGCGCGGTGACGGTGCCTCCGAGAGCGAGACTTCGCGAAGTCGAGTCACGCAGCGGGGTCGCGAAGCGGACCGGATTCTCGATCAGATGCAGTGTCAGGAGGGCGAGCCCGGCGGACACCAGGATGATCGCCAGACGATCGGTCATGACGAGTGAGCGGCCGAGCACGACCGGTGCGAGCAGCAGGACAGGCCAGTGCCACAGGTACCACGAATACGACATCCGGCCGACGGCCCGCATCGGCGGCAGCGACAGGCCCCGCCCGACGCCCAGTCGTGGTGCCGCGCAACCGGCCCCGATCACCAGTACTGTGCCGAGGACGGGGAGCAGGGCGGCGGTACCGGGATAGGGTGTCGTCTCGCCCAGTCGGATGCAGGCGGCGACGATCAGGGCGAGGCCCAGCCATCCGGCCGCGGCGGCCACTACCGACGGCAGTCGCCGCCAGTGCCGAATCGACAGCGCCACCAGCCCGCCGGCGGCCAACTCCCACGCCCGGGCGGGTAGCGAGAAGAACGCCCACGGCGGCAGTGTGCGGGTCCAGTCGAGCGAGACCGCGAATGACACTGCCGCAACGACCGCGAGAAGCACCAGATACGGTGTCGCCGACGGTGGGGTGTCGGAGTCGGTGTGCCGGGTCCGGCGGCGAACGAGCCAGGCGACCCCGATGATCAGCGCCGGCCACAGCAGGTAGAACTGCTCTTCCACACCCAGTGACCAGTAGTGCTGGAACGGCGACGGGGGCGTGTCTGCGGCCAGATAGTCGGTGCCGTGCAGTGCGAACCGATAGTTGCCGACATAGAGCGCGCTGGCGATTCCGTCGCCGAGGACCTGGCGGGCCTGCAGTGGGGGTAACAGGATCGCGGCACCAATTGCGGTGGCCACCAGCACGACACACCCGGCCGGCAGCAGCCGGCGGGCCCGCGCACCGTAGAAGCGGGCGAGCCGGACGTGGCCGGCGGAGGCCACATCTCGCCACAACAGCCCGGTGATGAGAAACCCCGAGACCACGAAGAAGACGTCCACACCGGCGAACCCGCCGTCGATCCCGGGCACACCGACGTGAAAGAGGACCACGGCCAGCACCGCGACGGCCCGCAGGCCCTCGATGTCCGGCCGGAACTCGGTGTCGACCGGTCGCACGCCGGCAGGAGGGCGCCCAGCGGATTGGCGCCGCCGTTCCGGACTCGCGACGGTATTCACGCGACCAGCGATCTGTACATGCGACGAGCTCCTTCGGCTGCAGCGCTGAGCTCATGATGACAGCGGAGTCGGAGTTTTCCCGAAAGGCACGCCGTACCGGGATCGAGCGAACGTGAACGTGCCCTCAGACGTGCACGACCACCGACCCGTCGCGGATCGATGCGGCGTAGGTGCGCACCGAGCCCACACCCTCGGACGCGCACGCGCCCGTGTCGAAGGAGAACGCGTACTGGTGGAGGGGGCACATCACGCCGCCGGCATCGATCTGCCCGTCGGCGAGCGGGCCGCCCCGGTGCGGGCACACCGCGTCCATGGCGCGAACGGTCCCGTCCGACAACAGGAACACGGCAACCTGACGGTTCTGCACGACGTATGTTCGTCCTTCGCCCGCGGTCAGGTCGCTGACCGGCCCCACCGCGACCTCGGAGGGGCCGTCGATCAGGGCGGTCATCGGACCGGCACCTGGGGGAGCGGCAGCAGGGGGAGCGAGGGGGCGAACTGCGCCGGCGATTTCGGTGCGGTGCGTTCCTTCCACGGGTCGCGGTAGCCGTCCACGGCCGTCTGGATCCGTTCGTCCAATCCCGTCACGATGTCCTCCTCGTCTCGGACCAGCAGCGCCTGAAGATGTTCGAGCCCCACCCGCGGTACGAAGTCGTAGGTGCGTTCGAGCCATTTCGCGTTCTCGCGGTAGTACTGGATGAATCGACCGCCGAGTTCGAGCACTGCTTCCGGTGATTCGACCGTGGCCAGCAGGTCACCCTTGCGGATGTGGGCTCCGGCGGCGCCGCCGACGTAGATCTCCCAGCGGCCGTCGCCGACCGCGACCACCCCGAAGTCCTTGCACAGGGCCTCGGAGCAGTTGCGTGGGCATCCGGCGACGGCGAGTTTGAGCTTCGCGGGCGTCTCCAGTCCCTGGAACCGTTCCTCGAGTGCGATGCCGAGGCTCGTCGAGTCGCCGAGGCCGTAGCGGCAGAAATCCGTTCCGACGCAGGTTTTCACGGTGCGCATGCTCTTGCCGTATGCGAAACCGGACGGCATGTCGAGGTCGCCCCACACCTTGGGGAGGTCTTCCTTCTTGATGCCGAGAAGGTCGATGCGCTGCCCGCCGGTCACTTTCACGAGTGGCACCGCGTACTTGTCTGCCACGTCGGCGATCCTGCGGAGCTGGTCCGGGGTGGTGACGCCGCCCTTCATCTGCGGGACCACCGAGAACGTGCCGTCGCGTTGGATGTTGGCGTGCACGCGGTCGTTGATGAACAGCGCGCCGCGCTCGTCTACCCAGTCGGGACCCCAGACGGTGCGGAGCAGCGACGCCAGCGGCATCTTCGCGGAAGCGTCCTCCTCGCCGCCGGTCGCGAGTTCGGTGAACACCTGCGACACGGCGCGGAGGTCGCGTTCCCGGATGGTCGCGATGAGTTCGGGCTTGGTCATCGGGATGCAGGGCACGTACCAGTCGGCGGACGGGTCGGCCTCGAGTTCGCCGCCCGCGGCGCACGCCACGATGTCAGCGACGAGCCCTTTGCACGAGCCGCAGCCCTTACCCGCCCGGGTCTGCGCACACACGTCGGTGAGGGTCTTGGCGCCGGAATGGACGCAGGCCACCAGGTCGCCCTTGCTGACGCCGTTGCAGTTGCACACCTGCAGATCGTCGGGGAGGTCGGCGACACTCGTTGCGGCACTCGGGGCTCCGACGTCGAAGAGCATGCTGATCCGCTCCTCCGGGAGCGGGACCTTGCCGTCGAACGCCTGCGTGAGGAACCCCGCCTTGCTGATGTCGCCCATCAGGGTGGCGCCGATCAGCTTTCCGTCCCGGACGACGAGGCTCTTGTATGTGCCGCTGCGGGGTTCGTAGTACTGGACGAACTCGTCGTCCGCGGTCTCCGGTCCCTTGACGCCCATCGCGGCCACGTCGACCCCCGCGACCTTCAGTTTGGTGGTGGTGCGCGAACCGACGTAGGCCGCTTCCGGATTGGAGCCGGTGAGGACTTCGGCGAGGATGACGGACTGTTCCCACACCGGCGCGACCAGACCGTAGGTCTCTCCTCGGTGCTGCGCGCACTCGCCGACGGCGTACACGGAACCCTCGTCCTCGCAGCGCATCTGGTCGTCGACGACGACCCCGCGCTCGACCACCAGTCCCGCAGCCCGCGCCAGTTCGGTGTTGGGCCGGATTCCTGCGGTGACGACGACCATGTCGGCGTCCAGGGTGGAACCGTCGACGAACGACACGCCGGTCACCAGGCCGGCCTCGTCCCGCAGCACGGCGGTGGTCCGCATCGACGTGTGGACGCCGACCCCGAGTTTCTCGATCTCGGCGCGCAGGACGCTGCCGCCGCGCTCGTCGAGCTGCTGGTTCATCAAATGTCCGGGGGAGTGCACGACATCGACCATGAGCCCCTGCGTGCGCAGCCCGTACGCGGCCTCGAGTCCGAGCAGACCACCGCCGATCACCACGGCCGAGACGTCGTCGCGGGCCTGCGCCATCTGCAGCATGCCGTTGGTGTCGGCGATGTTGCGGAATCCGAACACGCCCCGGGCCAGGCGCCCGTCGTGCTCGCGCAGGCCGTCCATGTTGGGGAAGAACGTGTTGCTTCCGGTGGCGATGATGAGCACGTCGTAGTCGACGACGCGGCCGCTCTCGCACGTGACGGTCTTCGCGAACCGGTCGAGCGCGACTGCACGGTCACCGGCGTGCAGCTTGACGCCGTTCGCCTTGTACCAGCCCATGGGGTTGAGGATCAGGTCCTCGTCGTCGACGGCTGCCTCGCCGGACAGCACGTGCGAGAGCATGATCCGGTTGTAGTTGCCGTAGGGCTCGTCGCCGATCATGGTGATCGTGAAACGCTCGCGCCCGCCGCGATTCAGGATCTCCTCGACGGTGCGTGCGCCGGCCATACCGTTGCCGACGACCAGCAGCTTGCTCGAACTCGGTGTGTGGGCCATGCACCGAGACTCCGCCCCGGGAGTGTCGTAACGGCTGCGCGCACGTTACGTGGGAATCAGGAACACCTCACAGCCCTCCTGGACCGCGTGTCAGGCGGGTGGGCGGTCGCGGGGCATCAGCAGTGGGGCCAGCACGGCGAGGAGAGCGGCGGGCAGAAGGAAGCCGGCCGCGGGCGACACCGCATACACCGGGGTGAGGGTGATCGGCGCGAGCGCGTTGCCCATGAATCGCAACGCCTGCACGACGGACACCGCGCCGCCCCGGTTCGGGCCCGGCGACCCGAGCACGGCGGCATTGACACCGACCAGGATGAACTGACCCGCCGTTCCGGCCGCGAACCACGCCACCGCCACCACCGCGAGGAGCGACACGGTTCCGGCGGCCGCGACGAGAATCGCACCCGCGAAGGCGCCGATCAGGACGGCGGCCCGGGCCCCGATCTTGTCGATGACGCCGCCGACGAGGCGTGCGGTGAGGATGCCCGCCACACCGAACCCGGTGAGCAGCAGGCCGCGCTGGGTGGGGCTCAGCCCGAACACGTCCTCGGCACGGAACGCGACCAGGAAACTCAGCCCGCCGAGAGCGCCCCACCCCAGCAGCGCGACCACTCCGATTCTCAGCACCGAGGGGGTGAGAGCGTCGCGCAGTCGCGGGCGCGCGGCACCCGTCTCGGCGGGAGCGCTGTCGGGAACGCCGACCAGCCCCAGCACCGCGGCGACCAGCGCGATGACGAGGAAGGCGAGCCGCCAGTCGACCTCGGCCGCGAGTCCGCCGACGAGGGGTGCGCTCGACTGTCCGGCGGCCTGGAAGGCGCCGAAGATCCCCAGCGCGCGCCCGAGGTGCTTCTTCGGCGTCGACGCGGCGAGTGCCGCCAGCAGCAGCGGCGTCGTGAACGAGTTGGAACACCCCTGGAGCACGCGGGCGCCGAGGAAGAGCGGGAGGGTCGGGGCGAAGAAGCAGGCCAGCGACGACAGCAGGTAGACCCCGTAGGCGATCCGCACCGTCCGCGTCTGCCCCCACCGCGCACCCAGCGTGCCCGACACGAGCATCAGCAACGCGAACGGCAACAGGTACGCCGTCAGCGAACTCGCCGCGGCGGACGCGCTGACGCCGAGGTCGTCACCGATCTCGGGAAGGATCGACGCGACGACCCCGCCGCCGAACGGGCCGAGGAAACCACCGGCGTAGAGCGCCGTGCGCTGGAGCGAGGAACGAAGCGACTCGGACGAGTTCTTCGTCACAGCCCGAAGCTGCCGGGCCCACGCCTGCGGAGGTACCGCTCGAACTCGGCCGCGAGCGCGTCACCGTCGATCTTCGAGATGGCCTCGGAGATGTCGGTCTCGGCGTCGCCGCGCTCCTCGAGGGAGCGGACGTACTCGCCGATCTCCTCGTCGTCCGCGGTCATCTCCGTGACGGCTTCCTGCCAGTCGTCGGCCTGGGACGGCAGTTCGCCGAGGGGTACCTCGATGTCGAGGACGTCCTCGACGCGCTGCAGCAGCGCGACCGTGGCCTTGGGGTTCGGCGGCTGGGACACGTAGTGGGGCACGGCCGCCCAGAACGACACGGCAGGCACACCCGCGCGGACGCATGCGTCCTGGAGCACGCCGGTGATGCCGGTCGGCCCCTCGTAGCGGGTCTGCTCGAGGTTGAACCGCTCGGCGGCCTCGCTGCTGTACGCGCTGCCCGTCACCGGGACCGGCCGCGTGTGCGGGGTGTCCGCCAGCAGCGCCCCGAGGATCACCACGGTGTTGATCTGGAGTTGGTCGATCAGCTCGAGGAGGTCTTCGCAGAAGCTGCGCCAGCGCATGTTCGGTTCGATCCCGCGCAGCAGCACGACGTCGCGGTCGCTGCCGGGAGGGGAGCACACCGACAGCCGGGTGGCGGGCCACACGATCTCCCGGGTGACGCCGTCGACCTGCCGAACCGTGGGACGATTGACCTGGTAATCGTAGTATTCCTCGGAGTCCAGCTCGGCGAGCGGCTGGGCGTCCCAGGTCAACTCGAGATGCTCGACGGCGCCGCTCGCGGCGTCGCCGGCGTCGTTCCAGCCCTCGAAGGCGGCGACCAGGACAGGGTCACGAAGCACGGGTACGCCGCTGTCCACCGCACCGGCATCCGCGGTGTCGGGGGCGTCGTCGTCGCGGCCCGCAGGCGTGACAGGGAACTCACTGGAACTCACCCACCCAGCCTACGGCCAGCCTTGGTTCCCGCGCCCACTAGTCTGGACGGCATGTCTGCGCCATTTCACTCTGCCCTGCTCGATGCGTTGAACCAGCGCGTTGTCATCGGCGACGGCGCCATGGGCACCATGTTGCAGGCCGCGGATCTCACCCTCGACGACTTCCTCGGGCTCGAAGGCTGCAACGAGATTCTCAACGACACCCGCCCTGACGTGCTGAAAGACATCCATCGCTCGTACTTCGAGGCCGGTGCCGACGCCGTGGAGACGAACACGTTCGGCTGCAATCTACCCAACCTCGCCGATTACGACATTTCGGACCGTATCCGGGAACTGGCCGAGAAGGGCACCCGGCTGGCGCGTGAGGTGGCCGACGAGATGGGCCCGGGGCGCGACGGCATGGGCCGCTTCGTCCTCGGTTCGATGGGGCCCGGAACCAAGCTCCCGACGCTCGGCCACGCGCCGTTCGCGACCCTCCGCGACGCCTACGCCGAGGCCGCGATGGGCATGATCGACGGGGGCGCCGACGCGATCCTCGTCGAGACCTGCCAGGACCTGCTTCAGGTGAAGGCCGCGATCCTGGGCAGTCAGCGGGCGATGGAGACGCTGGGGTCGAGGCTGCCGATCATCACGCACGTCACGGTGGAGACCACCGGCACGATGCTCCTCGGCAGCGAGATCGGCGCCGCGCTGACCGCGCTGGAGCCGCTCGGCATCGACATGATCGGCCTCAACTGCGCGACGGGTCCCGCCGAGATGAGCGAACACCTTCGGCACCTGTCGAAGTACAGCTCACTTCCGGTGTCGGTGATGCCCAACGCCGGACTGCCTCAGCTTGGACCGAACGGCGCCGAGTACCCGCTCACCGCGGAGGAACTCGCCGAGGCGCTCAGCGGCTTCGTCACCGAGTTCGGTCTCGGTCTGGTCGGCGGCTGCTGCGGCACCACCCCGGAGCACATCCGGCAGGTGGCCGAAGCGGTCCGCCTCGTCGAGAAGGCCGAGCGCACCCCGGTGCGTGAGCCGGGGACGTCGTCGCTGTACACCGCGGTGCCGTTCCAGCAGGACGCCAGCATCCTGATGATCGGTGAACGCACGAACACCAACGGTTCCAAGGCTTTTCGTGAGGCGATGATCGCCGAGGACTACCAGAAGTGCCTCGACATCGCGAAGGATCAGACCCGCGACGGCGCCCACATGCTCGACCTCAACGTCGACTACGTCGGCCGTGACGGCGCCGTCGACATGGCCGCCCTCGCGAGCCGATTCGCGACGGCGTCGACGCTGCCGATCATGCTCGACTCCACCGAGCCCGCGGTCCTGCAGGCCGGCCTCGAGCACCTCGGCGGCCGCTGCGCCGTCAACTCCGTGAACTACGAGGACGGCGACGGACCGGACTCGCGGTTCCAGAAGATCATGCTGCTCGTCAAGGAACACGGCGCCGCAGTCGTCGCACTGACGATCGACGAGGAAGGTCAGGCGCGCACCGCGGAACACAAGGTCCGCATCGCCGAGCGCCTCCTCGAAGACCTCACCGTCAACTGGGGGCTCGACGAGTCCGACATCATCATCGACGCCCTCACGTTCCCGATCTCCACCGGTCAGGAAGAGGTGCGCCGCGACGGCATCGAGACGATCGAGGCCATCCGGGAGCTCAAGAAGCGGCACCCGCGGGTGCACTTCACCCTCGGTGTGTCCAACATCTCGTTCGGTCTGAACCCCGCGGCCCGTCAGGTCCTGAACTCGGTGTTCCTGCACGAATGCACCGAGGCCGGACTGGACACGGCCATCGTGCACGCGTCGAAGATCCTGCCGATGGCACGCATCCCCGAGGAGCAGCGCGAAACGGCCCTGGATCTGGTGTACGACCGTCGCCGAGAGGGCTACGACCCGCTGCAGAAGCTGATGGCACTGTTCGAGGGCGTCTCCGCGGCCTCCGCCCGCGAATCGCGCGCCCAGGAGCTGGCGGCACTTCCGCTGTTCGAGCGGCTGGAACGTCGCATCGTCGACGGTGAACGGAACGGACTCGACGACGACCTCACCGAGGCGATGACCGAGAAGCCGCCGCTCGCGATCATCAACGAGACCCTGCTGTCGGGCATGAAGACCGTCGGCGAACTCTTCGGGTCCGGGCAGATGCAGTTGCCGTTCGTGCTGCAGTCCGCCGAGGTGATGAAGGCGGCCGTGGCGTACCTCGAACCGCACATGGAGGCGACCGACGAGGACGGCAAGGGCCGCATCGTCATCGCCACCGTCAAGGGCGACGTCCATGACATCGGCAAGAACCTCGTCGACATCATCCTCAGCAACAACGGATACGACGTGGTCAACCTCGGCATCAAGCAGCCGATCGCCACGATCCTCGACGCGGCGATCGAGCAGAAGGCCGACGTCATCGGCATGTCCGGTCTGCTGGTGAAGTCGACCGTGGTGATGAAGGACAACCTGCAGGAACTCAACGCCAAGGGTGTCGCGGAGAAGTTCCCCGTCCTCCTCGGCGGTGCCGCGCTGACCCGCTCCTACGTGGAGAACGACCTGGCCGAGGTGTACGAGGGCGACGTCAGTTACGCGCGTGACGCCTTCGAGGGTCTGCATCGGATGGACGAGATCATGGCCGTCAAGCGTGGCGGCGGACCGGACCCGGACAGCCCGGAAGCGATCGCGGCCCGTGAGAAGGCGGCCGAACGCAAGGCCCGCCACGAGCGGTCCAAGCGGATCGCGGAGAAGCGCAAGGCCGCCGAGACTCCCGTCGAGGTGCCGGAGCGGTCCGACGTTGCCACCGACATCACGGTCCCGAGCCCGCCGTTCTGGGGCAACCGGATCGTGAAGGGCGTCTCGCTGTCGGACTACTCGGGACTGCTCGACGAGCGGGCCCTGTTCCTCGGACAGTGGGGTCTGCGCGGGCAGCGTTCCGGCGACGGTCCCACCTACGAGGAACTGGTGGAGACCGAGGGTCGCCCCCGGCTGCGGTACTGGCTCGACCGGCTCAGCACCGAGGGAATCCTCGCGCACGCCGCCGTCGTGTACGGGTATTTCCCCGCAGTGTCCGAGGGTGACGACGTGGTCGTGCTCACCGACCCGACTCCCGACGCCGACGAACGGTTCCGGTTCACGTTCCCACGCCAGCACCGCGACCGTTTCCTGTGCGTCGCCGACTTCGTCCGGTCCCGCACCGAGGCGAAGGAGACCGGTCAGGTCGACGTGTTCCCCATGCAGTTGGTCACGATGGGGCAGCCGATCGCGGACTTCGCGAACGAGTTGTTCGCCGCGAACGCGTACCGCGACTACCTCGAGGTGCACGGCATCGGTGTGCAGCTGACCGAATCGCTGGCCGAGTACTGGCATCAGCGGGTCCGCGAGGAACTCGTGCTGCCCGGCGGTCACAACGTGGCCGAGCAGGACCCGTCCGAGGTGTCCGGATTCTTCGACCTCGCCTACCGCGGCGCCCGCTACTCCTTCGGGTACGGCGCCTGCCCGAACCTGGAGGACCGCGCGAAGATGGTGGCGCTGCTCGAACCCGAACGGATCGGGGTGAAGCTGTCCGAGGAACTGCAGTTGCATCCCGAGCAGTCCACCGACGCGTTCGTGCTGCACCACCCCGAGGCGAAGTACTTCAATGTCTGACGCACAGACCGGTCTCGCAGGTGTTCTGTGGGACATGGACGGAACGCTGCTCGATTCCGAGAAGATGTGGGACGTCGCGGTGCGGGAGCTGTCGCTGCATCTCGGCGGACCCATGACCGAGGAGACCCGGCTGAAGACGATCGGCGCGTCCAGCGCCAACGCTCTCGGCGTCATCTTCGACGCCCTCGGGCTCGACCGGGACCCGGCAGCGCTGGCCGAGGCCAAGGAGTGGATGTTCACCCGCGTCGAGGAATTGTTCGGCGACGGGATCCCGTGGCGGCCGGGCGCCCACGACGCGCTGCGGACCGTGCGGGAGCACGGCCTGCGGTCGGCGCTGGTGACCAACACCGAGCGCCGGCTCACCGAGCGGGCACTCGAGACGCTCGGCCGGCATCACTTCGACCACTCGGTGTGTGGCGACGAGGTTCCCGCCGGCAAACCGCATCCGGACCCGTATCTGCGGGGCGCGGAACTGCTCGGGCTGGATCCGTCGCAGTGCCTCGCCATCGAGGATTCGCCGACCGGTGCGGCGTCCGCGCAGGCCGCGGGATGCGTCGTGCTCGTCGTCCCATGCGAGATCGCGGTGGCGGACGCCCCGGGGCGGGTGTTCCGGGACAGTCTCGAAGGTCTCACCAGTTCCGAGCTGGCCGATGTGTGGGCGCAGCGGAGCGGTGTGCGTCTCTAGGTATTCTGGTTTCCCGTGGCTGTCCCGAAAATCGTGCTGTTCTACGTGTTCACTCCGCTCGCCGATCCGGAGGCGATACGGCTGTGGCAGTACACGCTCGCCGAGGCGCACAACCTGACCGGGCGGATCCTCGTCTCCGAGCACGGCATCAACGCGACGGTCGGCGGCGACATTCGCGACGTCAAACGGTATGTGAAGGGAACGCGCAGCTACGCGCCGTTCAAGGACGCCGACATCAAGTGGTCCGACGGGCTGGGTGACGACTTCCCGCGGCTGAGCGTGAAGGTGCGGTCGGAGATCGTGACGTTCGGCGCGCCGGGTGAGCTGAAGGTGGATGCGAACGGCGTCGTCGGCGGGGGCACCCATCTGGCACCGGAAGAGGTGCACCGCCTCGTCGAGGGCCGCGGCGACGACGTCGTCTTCTTCGACGGCCGCAACGCATTCGAGGCCGAGATCGGACGGTTCAAGGACGCCGTTGTGCCCGACGTGTCGACCACCCGCGACTTCGTGCACGAACTCGACAGCGGCAAGTACGACCACCTCAAGGACAAGGCGGTGGTCACCTACTGCACCGGCGGAGTGCGCTGCGAGGTCCTCTCCTCGCTGATGCGTGCGCGCGGGTTCGGGGAGGTCTACCAGATGGACGGCGGCATCGTCCGCTACGGCGAGACGTTCGGCGACACCGGTCTGTGGGAGGGCTCGCTCTACGTCTTCGACAAGCGGATGAACATCGAATTCAGCGATCAGGCGAAGACCCTGGGACACTGCACGACATGCGGCGGCCCGACGTCCCGGTACGAGAACCTGCCCGACGACCGGGACCGCGAACTCGTCCTCGTCTGCGACCGCTGCGCTGAGAATCGGACCGTCTGAGGTGGCCGGGGCACCCTTGCCGGTCCGCAACGGTCTCGGTCCCGATCGCCTCCGGATGCCGGCCGGACTCGGCGCGGAGACGGTTGCCGATTTCCTGGTCCAGACCTACCCGGACGAGCGCGCGCACTGGCTGTCCCTGATCGACGGTGGGGGAGTCGTCGACGAGCACGGGCGGGTGGTCGATCGCGGAACCCGGTATGCCCCGACCCGGTTCGTGTACTTCTACCGAGACCCGGCACCGGAGATCCCGGTTCCGTTCGAGATCGACATCCTGCACCGCGACGACCACCTCGTGGTGATCGACAAACCCCATTTTCTCGCGACCATCCCGCGCGGCGCGCACATCACCGAGACGGCGGTGGTGCGGCTGCGAAGGGCGCTCGATCTGCCCGACCTCACGCCAGCCCACCGGCTCGACCGGATGACGGCCGGCGTCCTGGTGTTCCTGATCCGGCGAGAAGACCGCCGGGCGTACCAGGAGCTGTTCGTCTCCCAGCAGGTCACCAAGGAATACGAGGCCGTCGCCGCGCACGATCCCGCGCTCACGTTCCCCCGGACCGTTCGCAGTCGCATCGTCAAGGAACACGGGATCATGACGGCGACGGAGGAACCGGGAGAACCGAACAGTGAGACAGTCGTCGATCTGATCGAGACCCGGGACGGCCGCGGACGGTACCGGCTGCTGCCGAAGACCGGCCGCACGCACCAACTGCGCCTTCACATGTCCTCGCTGGGGCTGCCGATCGAGGGCGACAACTACTACCCGGACTTCCGCCGATCCGAACCCGGCGACTTCTCGACCCCGCTGCGGTTGCTGGCGCGGGCCATCGCGTTCACCGACCCGCGGTCGGGCGAGGTCCGCCGGTTCGAGAGCCGCCGCACACTCGGGTGGTGACCGGTTCGGAGAGGCCCGCGGCGGCGTGAAACAATGGGTCCTCGTGAAGACCTTCGAATCCCTGTTCGCCGAGCTGACCGAGCGTGCCGCTACCCGCCCCGAGGGGTCCGGCACCGTTGCCGCCTTGGACGCCG
>SEEV01000328.1 GCA_004211695.1 Rhodococcus sp. (in: high G+C Gram-positive bacteria) | reverse complement strand
CTCGACAGATCGAACTCCATCGTCTGATACCGCTCGTACACAGCCACAACTCCTTCACCACAACGTGACACCGATAATACTGACACATACTGTCCAGAATGGACATCGAACGAGACCGAGGGAAGCCGGCGGCGGAGTCTCCTGACTAGTCGGTGCGCCAACGACCCGTGAAAGTCGGCGCGGTTCTGGCCTTGAACGCACGCAATCCGATCCCGATGTCCTCATTTGCGAAGTTCACGGCTTGCGCCATCGCCTCGAGTTCCAGACTGGCCGCGAAATCGGTGGTAGCCGCACGGTGCAACAGTGACTTGGTTAGGGACAGTGCCACCGGCGGGCCGGCGGCGAGACGACCGGCAAGCGACTCGACGACGGAATCGAGTTCTTCGGGCTCGGCGACCCTGGTGAGGAGCCCCAACTCGTCCACCTCGGCCGCCGTGTGAAGGTCGCCGGTCATCATCAGCAATTTCGCCTTCTGCATTCCGATGAGGCGGGGCAGCAGCCACGATCCGCCCACATCGACGGACAACCCCCGTTTCGGGAAAACCTGCGCAAACGTGGCGTCGCTGGAACTGACGACGAAGTCGCAGCACAACGCGAGGTTCCAACCGCCTCCAATCGCCGGGCCCGGCACCTTGGCGATCGTCGGCTTCGGGAATTCATGAAGTGTCACCGCTGCCTCGGAAATGATTCGCATCCGATCCAGAGGGTGTTTCGGCCCCTCGGCACCAAGCTGCCCCCCCGAGGAGAACACCCCGTTGGCGCCGGTGAGGACTACCACCCGAACGTCGGTGTCGAAGGCCGCGTCGTCGAGCGCGGCAGCCAGACGCTTCCATTGCAGGAAATCTAGCGCGTTCTTCATTTCTGGCCTGTTCATGGTCAAGGTGAGGACCCCGTCGACCTGCTTGGCCTCCAACGGTTCCGGAGCATCTGCCATGACATTTCCTTTCGATCAACGGACCCCGCGTAAAGCGATACGTGCCGTTTGCGCGGTGTCAGCACGGCCTAATTTTGGACGGATATACTCAGTAAACTACACCGCAGCCCTCACGGGGCGGCACAAGCTCGCGTTCGTCCCTCCGGCGGCGCTGCGAAAACACGGTAAGGTTCCGGTCATGACCTCTTCCTCTCGCACGGTCGGACGACCGCGAGAACCCGATCTCGACGAGCGAGTACTCGACGCCGCCAGGACCGTGTACAGCGATCGCGGATGGAGCGGCTTCACCGTCGACGAGGTCGCACGGCGGGCAGGAGTAGGCAAGGGCTCGCTCTATCTGCGCTGGCCCAACAAGGCAGCACTGCTGGTCGACGCCGTTCGGTCGGCCGCGCCCTCAGTCGGGAACATCAATCTCGGCAATCTCGAGCTCGACCTCCGAGAGTTCGCCAGACAGTGGATGGCATTCGTCCAGAGCATCGAGGGATCCATGACGACCCGTCTGCTGATGGACAGGCAGTCGAACAAAGAGCTGGCCGAGGTCATCGGCGCGAACGACTATCCGGATTACATCCGCTCGACCCGAGCCCTCGTCAGGCGTGCGATCGAGAGGGGTGATATCGACTCAGGGACCAAACCCACCCTGATCGCCGATCTCGTCGCAGGGGCAATCACCACTCACGTTCGCAGCACTCCTCCGGAACTGTCCGAAATCGCCAACACGGAGGCCTACTTGACGCAACTCGTGAACACAGTGTTGCGCGGTGTGGGTTATCGACATTCGACCCAACAGGACTCACCGGCGTTGTGACCTGAAGCGTCCACTCTGGATCGACAGACGCGGCCTCCCCGTCGGCGTCGGCTCCAATGTAGCGGCGGCCCGTAGTTCGGTTCGGATACTTGCGCATGACAGCCGCAACCTCAATACTGACCTATAACGTCCAGATTTCTTCCGATGCGGTCCGTCAGTGACCTGACTTGTCGGGTGGGACCTCGCTGAACGAGCACGGAGGTAGGAACATGCACTTGTCCCTGGTGGAAAAGGTAGCTCTGGTGACCGGAGCCGGTCAGGGCATCGGAGCGGCGATCGCCACTCAGCTGGCACACTCGGGCGCCAGTGTCGCCGTCTGCGACCTGCACGCCGACCGCGCAGACGCCGTGGTCGACAATCTCGCCGAGCAAGGTCTCCGCGCCAGAAGTTTCATCTGCGACGTCACGTCGCCGGATGCAGTCGCGGAGCTCACACGATCCATCACTTCCTCGGTGGGCCCAATCGACATCCTGGTGAACAACGTGGGATGGGCCGGCGACGATCCGTTCGTCTCCCTTGACGATACGCAGATTCGCAATCTCGTTGATGTCAACCTCATGTCCACGATGTTCGTTTCGCGCGAGGTCGGTGCGGGCATGATCGACCGCCGTGCCGGCCGGATAATCAACATCGCAAGCGATGCCGGGCGTGTCGGAAGCGGCGGACAGGCCGTCTACGCCGCCACCAAGGGTGGAGTCGTGGCCTTCACCAAATCGCTGGCCCGCGAGTGGGCCAAGTACGGGATCACGTCGAACTGTGTGGCACCCGGAATCACCGCAACCCCGCTGTGGGGGGAAACGTCCGAGCGCATCAAATCGCTGCTGTTGGCTGCCGTCCCCCTCAAGCGTGTAGGCCGACCGGAGGAGATCGCCAACGCTGTCACGTTCCTCGCTTCCGACAAGGCCGCGTACATCACCGGTCAGGTGCTCAGCGTCAGCGGTGGCCTGACCATGGTCGACTGAGCGTCCGATCCTCGTCCGATCCTGATGTCTCGGGGCGGGGCGAACCACCGACTTCTCCCTGGGCGACCTGTTCAGCTCGGTTCCGAGCCCACGGTGGACGACGTCGTGGAGATGAACCGCCCGCCCACTGCTGATCCATGTCGTAATCCCCAACAGAAGACAAGAGAACACAACAATGAATCATGGCGATTCCACGGAACCAGCAAACCCCTGACACTCGACGAGGTCGACAAGCCGCACGCGGGCCCTGGCGAAGTGGTCGTCGACGTGAAGGCCGCCGGATTGTGCGCATCCGACATGGGCGCGCTCCACGAGCCGGAGTGGATGGCCTCGTTCGTCCGACTCCCGATGACTCTCGGTCACGAGAATGCCGGCGTCATCAGCGAAGTCGGGCCGGGGATGGACCATTGGAAAGTCGGCGACCGTGTCGGGCTGTCGCCGACGATGCCGGACGGCGATGCCATCGGATATGGCGCCTGGGACGGCGGTTACGGGCCCGCGGTCCGCGCCACCGAGGCGAACCTCGTGCGGCTTCCGGAAGAGCTTTCCTTCAAGATGGGAGCGATGGCGACGGATGCCGGTTTGACGGCATACCACGCCATGGTCACAGAAGGGGGAGCCAAGGCGGGTATGCGGATCGGCGTCATCGGCCTGGGAGGTCTCGGCTATTTCGGCGTACGCATCGCCGTGCTGATGGGAGCCGAGGTGTATGCCCGACATCAACGCGGAGACAAGAGCCCTAGCCGACCAAATCGGACTGGCGGGCGTAGCCGAGTCCATTACAGAGTACGCAGACAAGGACCTGCCGCTCATCGTGGATTACGCGGGGTTCGGAACCACCACGGCCCGGGCCGCGCAGACGTTGGCCCCGTCCGGGACAGTCGTGCAGGTCGGACTGGGTCGGCCGGAGGCTAAGGTGAACGGCACGAGGCGAGACCTCGCTGAGCTCTACGAACTGATGCGCGGCGGTGAACTGGACCCGCCGATCCAGCTAATCGCACCGGATCGCATTCCCGAGGGCCTCGAGCGCCTTCGGCAGGGCTGAGTAGTCGGCCGCCTCATCGCTCGATACGAAGAGTGACGGCGCAGTAAGGTACACGGTCCAGGGAAAACTGGGCGCTAAGAACAACACGGCCCCGATTGTCAGTGGTCGTACATCGATGTGGCACAACAATGTACGACCACCGTAACTCGACAGATCTACACGATCGTCCAACCACCGTCGACGACGAGCGTTTGGCCCGTCATGTAGGACGATGCGTTGCTGGCGAGAAACATCAACGCGCCGTTCAGCTCATCTTCCCGTCCGCCGCGCTTCATCGGCATACGGCGGAACACCCGTTCGCCGGCGGCGCTGCTGCTGAACAGTTCCTCTGTGAGTTCGCTGGGGAAGAACCCCGGCGCGATGGCGTTGACGCGAATCCCTCGTTCTGCCCACTGAGCCGCGAGTTCGCGAGTCAACATCGTTACTGCGCCTTTACTGGCGCAGTAACCGGCTTGGGGAATCGACCAGCTTGCCACCAAGCCATTGATGGAGGCGATGTTGATGATGGTTCCCTGGCCTTGTTCCAGCATCCGGCGACCGGCGAGATGACACAGGCGATAGAGCGCGACCAGATTCACATCGAGCACTTTGCCGAAGGTTTCGGCATCTTCATCCTCCGCTGGCTGAATCGAGGTGATGCCGGCATTGTTGACAACGATGTCGATCGTGCCGCGCCATTCCACGGTACGGGCGACAACATTGCGAATCGCATCGTCGTCGGTGACGTCCGCCGAAACGGCGAGGATGCGGTCGGGGTGTTGCTCGACCAATTCGTGGAGCGGGTCGCTTCGCCGCGCGACAGCCACGACGTAGGCACCCCGTTGCGCCAACATCGAAGCGAATTGTCGCCCAAGGCCAGAGCTCGCCCCGGTCACGATCGCTACCTTGCCGGTGATGTCGAACAAGGGATCATTAATGACCCCGGCCGCTGATGGGGAATCGCTCACGAACATCTCTCCTAGTATTCCCGGACTCGTCTTAACAACTTTTGGCCGCCGATGCCACGAGTACCGCTCGGCGCAGTCGAGCGCCCAGCGGTTCTTCTCGTCAGGCGCGCTTTCCGAGTGCGCCGAAAGCTTCATAGGCGAGACCCAGTCCCAGCAGTTCGAGAACCTGCTTCTTGAGGGGCTGGACCATGAGGGCTCGCGTGAAACGAAGCGTGGTATCCGACTTCGCGGCAATTCCACGCGCGATCTGACGTGCACGCTCGAGGACCTGATCCTGCGGGTGAAGTTCCTTCACGAGGCCCCAACGAAGAGCTTCTTCTGCGGTGATGATCTCACCGGTGAGCATGTAGGCGCGTGCGCGGTTGATACCGAGCAGTGCGGTGGTCCAGATATGCGACCCGTCACCGGGTGCCATGTCCTCGAACTCGAAGTGCCCCGAATCTTCGAACGATGCAGTGTCTGAGGCGATGATGATGTCCGAGAACAAGGGGATCTCGCAATGGCGCCGAGCTGGGCCGTTCACTGCCGCGACAACCGGAACCTGAATGTCCAGCAGGGCGTTGACTAGTTCACGGTGATCCGTCCATGCGTCCTGCTCCCAGACCGAGTACTCGGCGGAGAATTCGGGGATCACCGTCATGATCTGGCCGCTGTCGGCGGTCGGGCGCGGGCCGATGAACTCCTCGCCGGTTCCCGTGATCAGGACGACCCGATTCTCGCGATCGAGCGCGACCTCACGGAACGCTTCGGTCAATTCGCGATGAGCAGGTACCAACAGCTGGAAGGAGTCGCCGTCGGTTTGGAGTTGCATTTCGAGAATGCCGTTCTCGTCTCGCGAAAACGTGAAGTTCTTGTACTTGTCGCGGTAGTCGTCCAGGACTGTCATTCGAATCGTCTCCTTGGTATGTCTTCTGCTGACCTTCGGTGTGCAGTGGTACATTTCGTCTTATCGTTTATGTGCGGCCTCCCTTGACCTTTCGACCACTGGAATCACAGAGTCAGGCGTTGTCGTCGAGCGACTCTTTCAACACTTTCTTGTCGAACTTTCCGGTGCTGGTCCGCGGAATGCTGTCGATCAGCCGGAAATCCTCTGGAATCCACCACTTCGCCACGCGTCCAGTGAGGTGGTCGCGTAGAACGCCGGCATCGACCGCTTCGTCTGCGACGACGAAGGCAGCAGGGCGCTCCCCCCAACGGTCGTCCCGACGCCCGACGACGGCCGCCTCATGAACCGACGGGTGCGCCATCAACGCCGACTCGAGGTCCACGGAACTGATCCACTCACCGCCGGACTTGATCGCGTCCTTGAGTCGATCGGTGATCCGCACCCATCCGGTCGCATCGATGGTCCCGACATCACCGGTACGCAACCAGCCGTCGCGGAACTTGTCCTCGGTGGGATCGGAGCCGAGATAGGAGCCGACCACCACTGGCCCGCGGATCTCCAATTCACCTACATTGACGCCGTCTTTGGGCAACTCGGTGCCGTCATCGGTGACGACGCGCATCTCGTACAAGGGTGAGATTCGACCTGCGGACGTCCGCGCGCGCCATCCGTCGTCGGTATCGACCATGGCCGATGGCGTGACCATGGTCGCTCCCGGGAAGACCTCGGTCATGCCCCACCCTTGTACGAAGTCGACTCCGAGGGCACCGTAGGCGCGCATGAGCGACTCCGGAACGGCGGTGCCTCCGCCGACGATGGTCTTCAGGCTCGAAAGGTCGACCGGGCTCTCGCTCGACGCGCGAGCGTTTACCACGCGCAGCAGGTCCATCCACAAGGTGGGAACGCCCCCGGCCCAGTTCACGCGGTGTTCGGCGATCAGCTCGGCCACTGCCGCGGGTTGGAGGTTCGGTCCCGGCATGACCACCGTCGCACCGGTGAGTCCACAGATGAATGGCAATCCCCATCCCAGCGCGTGGAAAAGCGGAACCAGTCCTAGGACCACATCCTGCTCACCGATCCGGAAGACATCTCGACCCGCCATGGACAGTGCATGCAGAACGATCGACCGGTGGGAGTACAGCACGCCCTTCGGATCCCCCGTCGTGCCCGAGGTGTAGCAGAGAGCCGCCGCAGCACGCTCGTCCATGTCCACGGGTGTCATCGGTTCGCTTGCCTGCTCGATCAGGTCTTCGAACCCGATCTCGTCCGGAGCCAGTTCACCGACGGATTTTCCGATGACGACGACGTGACGGAGGTGCGGCATCCGGTGCCGCAGCCCGTCGATCTGGGCGCGGAACGAAGACTCGACGATCAGCACAGTGTCCCGTGCGTGGTCGATCGTGTAGACGAGCTGATCTTCGTGCAGCCTCGGATTCGCCGTGTGCAGAACCGCGCCCATGCCCATCACCGCGTAGTAGATCTCGAGGTGCTCCTGCGTGTTCCACGCCAGACTGCCGACTCGATCCCCCGGTTTCACGCCCAAGTTCGCCAACGCTGCCGAGAGGCGCTCCGCGCGATCGAGGACTTCGCCGAACGTGGCGGAATGCGAAGGTCCGTCGGGGCAGTGTTCCGACCTCGACAACACCCGTGAGCCATGATGGATGGAACGCATCCTTCGCAGCACCATCGCAATGTTCAGATCGACATCCATCATGAGGCCGGGAACGTAGGCCGGCTCATGCGTGGTCATCGTGGGACCGACGCTGACGCCCGACGACGGTTGCGGGCCTCGATCGCCGCATCGAGCAACTGCCGATGATCCTCCGACACCGCCGACACACGCTCGGC
>SEEV01000842.1 GCA_004211695.1 Rhodococcus sp. (in: high G+C Gram-positive bacteria) | reverse complement strand
GGTGGTCGAAGACCTCGAGCAAACCCCGGAGGGACGCCTGTGTCAGGACCGACACACCGCCGGCCCCTTGTTCATCGACAGGGAGATCAGCTGTCCGTCAGCAGGGACGAACGTGTCCGCCTACAGGGAGGTTGGCATGTCCGCTAGCAATCGGCAAGGCGGAGGTGGTGTGCTGCGTCCGGATCCCGGCAGAGGCTGGACGGAAGAAACGGTTGCAGGAGGTGTCCACGCACTCGACGATGACCCGGGCGTTGACCGAGCTTGCGAATCATCTGGTCGAGTTGGGTGTCGAGCGGGTGGTGATGGAGGCGACGTCGGATTATTGGAAACCGGTGTTCTATCTCTTGGAGGCGCACGGGCTCGATCCGTGGCTGGTCAATGCCCGCGACGTCAAACACCTGCCTGGTAGGCCCAAAACTGATGTCCTCGACGCTGTCTGGTTGTGCAAGGTCGCCGAACGGCAGATGCTGAGACCCAGCTTCGTGCCGCCCTGGCCGATCCGCCGGTTGCGGGACCTGACCCGCTACCGGACCGATCTGGTCGGGGCGCGCACGGCTGAGAAGAACCGGGTCGAAAAACTTCTCGAGAGTGCCTGCATCAAACTCTCGGTCGTGGCCTCGGATCTCTTCGGGGTATCTGGACGCGCGATGATGGACGCGTTGATTGCCGGCGAACGGGACCCGAAGGTCCTCGCCCAGCTGGCGCGGTCGAGGATGCGGGTGAAGATCGCCCGGCTCGAGGAGGCGTTCAACGGGCACTTCGACAACCACCATGCCTTCCTGCTGGCCCGGATGCTGGGCCGGATCGACGCGATCGACACCGACATCGCCGCGGTCGACGAGCAGATCGAGGCGCAGCTGGCCCCTTTCGGATCGGCGGCGGCACGCCTGGATGAGATCCCCGGCATCGGTCCCGTCGCCGCCGCCGCCATTCTCGCCGAGGTGGGGGTGGACATGTCCCGGTTCCCGACCGCCGGGCACCTGTGTTCGTGGGCGAAATTCTCGCCCGGAATCAGCTCCTCGGCCGGCAAGTCCAAGGGCAACGGTGCCACCGGGCACGGCAACCGCTACCTCGCCCGGGCCCTCGGTGAGGTCGCCGTCGTGGCCGGCCGCACCGACACCTTCCTCGGTGCCCGGTACCGGCGGATCGCCAGACGACGGGGTAAGAAACGGGCCATTGTCGCCGTCGGTCGCTCCATCCTGGTGATCGTCTGGCACCTGTTCTCCGACGACCACACCACCTTCCACGACCTCGGCCCCGACCACTACAGCCGCCATATCAACCCGGACACCAAGAAACGCAACCACATCCGTCAACTCGAAGCCCTCGGCTACACCGTCACCCTCACCCCGGCCGCCTGACCCGCACAACAACACCACCACGACCTTCCCGGCTCCGCTGCGCTCCGCCGGGACAACACGCGTGCCGGCACCACGGGCAAGGTCACCTCATTTTCGGATTAGTTCTCCAGGGGCGCTGCGCTCCGCCGTGGTAAGGGAAAATGTGGCGGTCGGTCACCGTGAGTTCGTGCTTCGCCGGTGCTCGTCACCGGTCGCAGTCTGGTGGGGTCGG
>SEEV01000841.1 GCA_004211695.1 Rhodococcus sp. (in: high G+C Gram-positive bacteria) | reverse complement strand
TCCGACTACGAGGACCCCGGCCAGCTCGAGTGCAACTTCCTCTACGACAACGCCCTCGCGACCGCAGACCGACTGATCACCTACCGGCAGATCTGCATGGCGGTGGCCAAGGAGTTCGGTGTCCTGGCCACCTTCATGCCCAAGCCGGTCCCCGGCATCATGGCCAACGGCTGCCACCACCACGCGAGCCTCTGGCGCGGCGACGAAAACGTCTTCGCCGACGACGACCTCACCGAACTCGGCCGGCACGCGCTCGGCGGCCTGCTCGAGCACACCCGCGGAATGACCGCGGTGCTCGCATCGACGACCAACTCCTACGCCCGGTTCTGGGACGTCGGCCTGTTCGCGCCGGCAGTCACCAACTGGGGATACGACAACCGCACCACCAGCTACCGTGTGCTGCCCGGCCGCGTCGAAGTCCGCTCCCCCGACGCCGCCGTCAACCCCTACCTGTCCCACGCCGCGCTACTCGGTGCGATGGCCGACGGCATCCGCCGCAACCTCGATCCAGGCAAACCCGAACTCGGCAACGCCTACGCACCCTCCGACGACGAGACCCCCTCGACCTTCGCGGCGCCGCCGCTGACCTTGTCCGAAGCCTTGGACGCCCTCGAGGAAGACAAGGCGGTCCGCTCCGTCCTGCCCGGCTCGCTCTACGACACCTTCACCGCCTGCAAGCGCGACGAATGCAACCGGCGCTCGGGCGCGATCACCGACTGGGACTTCAACACCTACCTGCGGTACACCCCGTAACACCACCATTCGGACCCCGCCCCACGGCGGGGTCCGATCCTCCATGCCGGTATCACCTTCAGAAGGATCCCTACCGTGAGCGATCTGCAACTCATCCAATCCGGAACTCTCGTCCTGTGCTCCACGGACATTGCCGCTCCCCCCATGACCTCCGTCGTCGACGGTGTGCGGTTCGGCTACGAGCCCGACCTCGGCCGGGCACTGGCCGATCATCTGGGCCTCGAACTGCAGTGGGTCGACGTCCGCCGGTGGTCCGACTTCGTGCCGACACTGACCGAGAAGCGATGCGACGCGATCCTGTGCAACCAGGCCATCACCCCCGACCGCGAGGAAATCGTCGACTTCACCCTCCCCTACGGACGGTTCAACGAAGGAGTGGTCGTCCGCACCGACAGCCCCATCCACTCGGCCGCCGACCTCGTCGGCCGCAAAGTCGGCGCCATCACCGGGACCACCAACATTGCGCTGGCCGCATCGTTCACCGGCGCCGAGGTCGTCGAATTCGGCTCGGGTGACGACGCCTTCCACGAGATGGCCGACGCCGCCGTCGACGGCACCATCGATGCGTTCGTCGACGACGAGATCGTCCTGCCCGCACTCGAAGCCACCGGTAAGCTGCGGGTCGCTTTCATCGCACCCACCGGAAACCCGTACGGCATTGCGGTGCGCAAAGATTCAGATGCGTTGACGAGGCGATCCAGCACCTGATCGCGAACGGCACGCTCGCCGAAATCTGGAACAACAACTTCCCCACCAAAGCATTTCCCTTGTGAACCTGCCGTCGCCCTCGCGGCACGGCATCAACTGCCCGTGAAGGCGGGCGGCGACCGCCGACATCTGCACCTGTACGGCGGCCGCCGCCCAGACCCGGCCACACGGACCACTACCGAGGAACTCACCCCTCAACGGTTGGGAGAAACCTGTGGAATCGACGGTGACACATCCCGACGACGACATTCTCGACCTGGCCACTCTGTGGGCGCCGATCGGCGGGCCCACCCCGGACCCGATCAGAGATCTCTTCCACATTGAGGTCGACGACTATCGTCGCCGACTACTCAATGCAATCCGCTTCAACCGAAGCGCCTTCCCGAATGCACTCGCGCCGATCTCGAGCACGTGTACGGATCCTCGATCCTCACCGAACTTGACGAGACGCAGCGCACGAACACCTCCACCACCCGATGACAGCCCAGCCTGGCGCGCTGATCAGGTTGCCGCGCATCGTCGCCCGACTGCGAACACCGACGTATGCCGGTACTGCCGGCTCGATCCCCGGCAACTATCCGACTGAATTACTTCTCTAGACAGCTGGTTTCACATGTCCGAACCGTGCACCAAGACCCGCGACTTCCGGCCCGACCCCACGTCGAGCAGGAGCCTCGCCAACAACCCCGCCGCCGAGGAGCACCCCACGGCGCATCCACTCCCCCGCCGACAACGGCTGCGCGACAAGGTCCGCGCGGAGAGACACTCCCGCGTTCCGCGAGAGGCCGACCAGCTGATCCGCTTCGCACAGAACTGGATCCCGTACGGCGGGCCGCCGCCAGATGAAATCATGGTCCAGTTCGGGATGACCACAGCCCGCTACTTAGAGGCCCTTCGACAGGCGATCTACCTGCCCGACTGCGACCCCAGCATCGCGCGCCGAATACACACTGCTTACTTCACCCGCCGATCGACCCGATAGGCACTGGCGCCGCACGCTGTCGAAGTCGGTCCTAGGACTCAATGCAGCGACGCGCTCGTCGCCGCAGACATGGGACTGTCACTTGCGCCGAGCTGTTCAGCCGATTTTCCTGACAGTCTTCCGAATGCCGTTGCGCCGACCCCAACGACAGCGGCAGCTCGATTGAGCGAATGCATAACCCTTCCTGTTCCGTTTCGTCAGCC
>SEEV01000327.1 GCA_004211695.1 Rhodococcus sp. (in: high G+C Gram-positive bacteria) | reverse complement strand
TGGCTGCAACGGTCCCGTGGTTCTCCCCGATGACAGAAGAGAGCTTGACGAGAGGGGTGTTGCCGATCAGGTCGACGACGTGTTCCGCGATGCGCATGCCTCCATGCTCCCAGATGCCCAGATGCGATGCTCACGGACGTCCGGCACGGGGGCCCCGATCCGACTAGATTGGTACGGACGCAGTCCGCTGGAACCCGTGAGATGAGCACCAGGTAGCGGAAAGGTGAGACCAGTGCCCAAGAGCACCTGGCAGACCGGAGTGAAGGCCGGCGCCACGGCGGTCGTGGCAGGTTCGAGCGCAGGCACGTTGTCGTGGGTGGCGTACTCGTATCTGATGTCCCAGGCGACGGCGGCCCGGGGCGTGATCGGGCGCAACGTCGCCAAGCCGCCGGAGGCCGACGGCGTCTACTCCCCCGGCGTCCCGGTTCCCGAACGCTGGCTGCGGACCACCCCGTACGACGTGCACCTGATGATCTTCGGCGACTCGACGGCCGCTGGGGTGGGGTGTGTGTCGGCGGAGGAAGTGCCCGGCGTGCAGATCGCGACGCGTCTCGCCGACGAGACCGGGAAGCGGATCCGGCTGAGCACCAAGGCCATCGGCGGCGCCACGTCCCGCGGACTCAGCGGGCAGGTGGACGCGATGTTCGTGGCCGGACCGCCGCCGGACGCCGCGGTGATCCTGGTCGGCGCGAACGACGTGACGGCCAAGAACTCCATCCGGGCGTCGGCACGCCGGCTGGGAAACGCGGTCGAGCGATTGCGGAAGCACGATTGCGCCGTCGTGGTCGGGACGTGCCCGGACCTCGGGGTGGTGACCGCGATCCCGCAACCGCTACGCACCGTCGTCCGGACGTGGGGGTTGCGGCTGGCCCGTGCGCAGGCGGCGGCGACCAGCGCGGCGGGCGGCCAGCCGGTGGCACTGGCCGACCTGCTGGCGCCCGAGTTCCTGGCGGCCCCCGATCGGATGTTCTCCTCCGACCACTTCCACCCGTCGGCGGCGGGGTACGAACTGGCGGCGATCCAGATCGTGCCCGTGCTCGCGACCGCGCTGGGCATGTGGCACGGCGGCCCGCTCCCCGACCTGCCCGAGGTGTCGGAGGCCGCGGAATCCCGCAAGCTGTCGACCCGAATGACAGCGTCGCTCAATCGTTTTCTGTGGCGGCGCGACGCCAGGAGGCGGTCACCCGGCCGCCTCGACGACCTCCTCGCGATCGAGGAAGCCTCCGCGTCGAGGGCGCAACGGATCGCTGAGTGAGATAGCGATGTTCCCACGGTCACCCTGCAACGTAAGTTGTCGGGAAGGCCACAGAACGGGTGGTCTGAAACACAGTCCAGGCCCCCGCAGTTGACAAAGGAGTTTTCCATGCCCGAGGCAGTCATCGTCTCCGCAGTACGCTCACCGATCGGCCGAGCCATGAAGGGCTCGCTGAAGACCATCCGACCGGATGATCTGACGACGCAGATGGTGGCCGCGGCGCTGGCGAAGGTGCCGGAGCTCGACCCCACCGAGATCGACGACCTGCTCCTCGGGTGCGGTCAGCCCGCCGGCCAGTCGGGTTTCAACATCGCCCGGGTCGTCGCGGTGGAACTGGGCTACGACTTCCTGCCCGGCGTCACCGTCAACCGCTACTGTTCGTCGTCGCTGCAGACCACCCGCATGGCGCTGCACGCGATCAGGTCCGGCGAGGGCGATGTGTTCATCTCCGCCGGCGTCGAGTCGGTGTCCAGCTTCGTCACCGGCAACGCCGACGGCCTGCCGAACACCAAGAACGCGCGGTTCGACGACGCCGAGGCGCGGACCGCGAAGCTCGCCGAGGGCGGCGTCGCGTGGACCGACCCGCGCGAGAACGATCAGATTCCCGACGTCTACATCGCGATGGGCCAGACCGCGGAGAACGTCGCCTTGGCCACCGGCATCACCCGCGAGGAGCAGGACCGGTGGGGCGTCCGGTCCCAGAACCGCGCGGAGGAGGCGATCAAGAACGGCTTCTTCGAGCGGGAGATCACCCCGGTCACCCTCCCCGACGGCACCGTCGTGTCCACCGACGACGGCCCCCGCGCCGGCACCACCTACGAGGGCATCAGCCAGCTCAAGCCCGTCTTCCGCCCGGACGGCACCGTCACCGCCGGCAACGCGTGCCCCCTCAACGACGGCGCCGCCGCCCTGGTCATCATGTCCGACACCAAGGCGAAGGCCCTCGGCCTGACCCCGCTGGCGCGGATCGTGTCGACGGGCGTGTCGGGCCTGTCGCCGGAGATCATGGGCCTCGGCCCGATCGAGGCCGTCAAGAAGGCGCTCGCCCTCGCGGGCAAGTCCATCTCCGACATCGACCTGTTCGAGATCAACGAGGCCTTCGCGGTGCAGGTGCTCGGTTCGGCCCGCGAACTGAAGATCGACGAGGACAAGCTGAACATCTCCGGCGGCGCCATCGCCCTCGGCCACCCGTTCGGCATGACCGGTGCCCGCATCACCAACACCCTGCTCAACAACCTGCGTGAGCAGGACAAGACGTTCGGCGTCGAAACCATGTGCGTCGGCGGCGGGCAGGGCATGGCGATGGTCCTCGAGCGCCTGAGCTGAGGCGGCTCCGCCGCCCGTGCGTGGTTAACGAGTCTCCGCACTCGTCAACCACGCACGGGCGCGAAGCGCCTACGCACGGAAGAAGGCCCCCGAGAGCATGCTCTCGGGGGCCTTCTTCTGATGCTGCTAGTCGCTGTTGAAGTAGCTCAGCAGTCGCAGGATCTCGACGTACAGCCACACCAGGGTGACGGTGAGTCCGAATGCGACGCCCCATGCTGCCTTCTCCGGTGCCTGGGCCCGGATCAGCTGGTCGGCGGCGTCGAAGTCCAGCAGGAAGCTGAAGGCGGCGATGCCGATGCAGACGAGGCTGAAGATGATGGCGATCGGACCGCCGTCGCGCAGGCCGAGGCCGCCTTCGGTGAAGAAGCTGGCGATCAGGTTGCCGAGGGCGAGGACGACGACACCGATGAGGGCGCCGATGATCATTCGCGTCAGTCGGGGCGTGACTCGGATGGCGCCGGTCTTGTAGACGACGAGCATGCCGAAAAACACACCGAACGTGCCGAGCACGGCCTGGGCGATGAGCGCCGATCCCCCGACTCCGCCGAACGTGACGTCGGTGAACATGAACGACAAGGCGCCGAGGAACAGGCCCTCCGCCACCGCGTAGGCGAGAACGATGCCGGGGTTGTCCATAGATCCGAACGAGGCGTATCCGCCGCTGCCCTCTTGTTTGGGCAGGTTGCGGAACACCGGGTTACTGGTGGTGCGCACCGTGCACATCCCTTCTCGTGGCTCGCCGGGTGGATCCGGGTCTGTTGTACGTTGAACGTCCCGCACCCACCGCAAGTTCCCGTTCGTCGCTTTCGGGTCGGACAATTCGGACTCTACCGGTGCCCCGGTGACACTCGCCAGACGAGGCCGGTCCGGCGTGGCGGTCAGGCCACGGACCGGGTGACGGTGAACTTGGGATTACGCCCGACGACGTCGGTGGGTCCGACGAGCCGCTGCAACCGGCCCCGGTACCCGAGATGGGAGTTGTACACGGTCCACAGCTCGCCGCCGGGCCGGAGCACGCGACCGGCCTCGGCGAACATCTTCGACGCACCGCCGGTGTGGACGGCCGCGCCGACGTGGAACGGCGGGTTGCACAGGACGACGTCCCGGCTGTCGGTACCGAGGCTGGACATGGCGTCGTCGCGCAGCGTGCTCACCCGGTCGTCGAGTCCGTTGGCGCGTGCGGTGGCGGCCGCCGATGCCACTGCAGCGGAGGACTGGTCGGTGGCGATCACCGACACGTCCGGGAGCAGCTTGGCCAGGCTGACGGCGAGAATGCCCGTTCCGCATCCGAGGTCGACGGCGGTCCGGGCGCGGGGGTTCACGCGGGGCAGGAAGTCGAGGAGGTACCGGGTTCCGATGTCCAGTTTGGCGCCGGCGAACGCGGCGCCGTACGACACGACGTCCAGACCGAGCTCGGCGAGGTGATCGGTGACGGGGTACGTCGGCTCCCCCACCGCCGCCGGACCGCTCGCGATCAGCACCCGCGACTTCTGCCTGCCGAGGGATGCGCGGACGGCGGAGAAGGAGCGCCCGAGCACGTCGTTCATGGCGGTGGAGATGTGCTTGTCGCGGCCACCGGCGTAGACGACGACGGACGGGTCGGCGTAGCGGGCGATGGCCTCGGCGATCTCGGTGAGTTCGCTCAGGCTCCGGGGCAGCTGCATCAGCACGACCGTCGCGCCGCCGAGCAATTCCTCGCCCAGCGCGGACGACCGGTAGCGGTCGGACAGACCGGTCGTTTCGGCGTTGGCGGCCAGCGCCAGCTCGCCGGTCAGCGGGTCCTGGTGCACCCGGATTCCGGTGGCACCGTGCGCCGCCGCGGCGCCGAGGGTGAGTGCGCCGTAGTGGTCGCCGATCACGGCGACCGTGCCGGGGCGGGCCGCCGACAGGGCCGCCGCGGCCTCGTCGAGGATCAGCCGATCGGCGGCGTCGACGGCCACCAGGTTGGGAGCCTCGACGTCGGGACGGCGACGCAGGCGGGAGAACAGGGCGTCCCGGTCGAACACTTCGGAGCCGGGCACGCTACTCGGACACCCACTGCGCGACGTCGGCGACGGATTCACGGTGGGTGCGGAATCCGTTGACGGGGTTGTCCGTGTCGGGGTAGCCGAAGGAGATGGCGCAGACCACGCGGCGGTCCTCGTCGAGTCCGAAGAATTCGTGGATGAACCGTGAACTCCCCGCGAGAGCGGCCTGCGGAATGGTCGCGACTCCGAGGCTCTGTGCGGCGAGGAGGAACGTGTCGACGTACAGCCCGCAGTCGACGGCGCCGTAGGTGCCGAGCGCTTCGTGGGTGGTGACGATCGCGACGTGCGGCGCCCCGAAGAGGTCGAAGTTCTTGAGGGTCTGCTCCGCCGAGGCGGCGCGGTCGCCGGCCGCGATGCCGACGCTGGAGTACAGCTGCATGGCGCATTCCCTGCGGCGCAGCTTGTGGTCGCCCGTGTACTCGCGCGGAAAGCCGAAGTCGGACTCCTGCGGGTGGGTGCGCACGTACTGCGCCAACCCGGCGCGGAACCGCTCGGTGCCCTCTCCCTCGGTGATCGCGACCTGCCACGGCTGCGTGTTGCACCACGACGGCGTCTGCTGTGCGAGCTGGAGGATCCGCTCGATCACCGCGCGCGGCACCTGCGTCGGCAGGTAGGCCCTGCAGCTGATGCGCGCGTCGAGGAGCTGGGCCAGGGTCTGCTCGGCCCTGCTTGTGTCCGCTGTGGCAATGCCGCTATCCGTCACCGTCGAATTCTCCTCGGGTCTACTCGTTCTCGAACACGCTCTCGGTGTCGTGCGACCGCGATATGCTGGCGTCAGTGCACCGAGAAGGTGATTGGATTGAGTGTGCCACGACCCCCGGAGAGCAGTTCCGGGCCGACCGACTCGGATCCGCAGGCTACCAAGCGGATCGTCGTGACCGACATCGTCGCGGAGCTGTCGGCGGAAGGGTTCGACGACGCTCGTGAGATCGGCCGGGGAGGGTTCGGGGTCGTCTACCGCTGCCTCCAGACGGCCCTCGACCGCACGGTCGCGATCAAGGTGCTGTCCTCCGATCTGGAGGGCGAGGACCGGGAACGTTTCCTGCGGGAACAGCGTGCGATGGGAAAATTGTCGGGCCATCCGCACGTGGTCGACATCCTGCAGTCCGGGGTGACGCGTAGCGGCCGGCCGTACATCGTCATGCCGTACCACTCGCGCAATTCGCTGGACGCCTGGATTCGCCGTGAGGGGCCGCTGCCGTGGAGCGAGACGCTGCGCGTCGGGGTGAAGCTCGCCGGCGCCCTCGAGACGGCGCACCGGCTCGGCACCCTGCACCGCGACGTGAAGCCGGCGAACATCCTGCTCACCGGATACGGCGAACCGCAGCTCACGGACTTCGGCATCGCGCGCGTCACCGGCGGATTCGAGACGTCGTCGAGCATGATCACCGGTTCACCGGCATTCACGGCCCCGGAGGTCCTGCGGGGTGACGCACCGTCGCCGTCGTCCGACGTCTACAGCCTGGGCGCCGCCCTGTTCTGTCTGCTCACCGGGCATGCGGCGTTCGAGCGTCGGAGCGGCGAGCGGCTCGTCGCGCAGTTCCTCCGCATTGCGACGCAACCCGTTCCGGATCTGCGGGGCGAGGACATTCCCGACGACGTGTGCGGCGCCATCGAACGCGCCATGTCCGAGGAACCGACCGACCGTCCGGCTTCGGCGGCGGAGTTCGGCGAGGAACTCCGCGACATCGAGCGCAGGCACGGTCTCGACGTCGACGAGATGGCGCTCCCGGCCGCGGCCGACGAATTCCCGCGCACCGAGCACACCTCGGTGCCGACCACGCAGTCCTCGAGTTCCGGGCGCAGTCGCAGCTACCGCCGGCGGTCGGGTGCCACTCCGCCGAGCGCCGCGGCTCGTTTCCGTCCGCCGACCCCGATGCGCTCGCTGGTGGAGCGCACGCGACTCCTCGAGATGCTCCGGCTGGGTCAGAGGAGGCGGTTGACGCTCCTCCACGCTCCTGCCGGTTTCGGGAAGAGCACGGTGGCGGCCCAGTGGCGCGACGTCCTGATGGAGGACGGCGCCGCCGTCGCATGGCTGACGGTGGACAACGACGACAACAACGTCGTGTGGTTCCTGTCCCATCTGGTCGAGGCGATCCGCCGGGCGGAGCCGACCCTCGCGGACGAACTGGGGCAGGCACTCGACGAGAACGGGGCCGAAGCGGAACGGTACGTCCTGACGTCGCTGGTGAATCAGGTCCACGACAGCCGCCGCCACGTGGTGGTGATGATCGACGACTGGCATCGTGTCACGTCGGCGGACACGATCGCCGCGATGGACTTCATCCTCGAGAACGGCTGTCACCACCTGCAGATGGTGGTGAGCAGCCGAAGCCAGGCGGGGCTTCCGCTGGCCAAGATGCGGGTGCGGGACGAGCTCGTCGAAATCGACTCCGTGGCCTTACGTTTCGACCTCACGGAGTCGCAGCGATTCCTGGTCGACCTCGGCGGACTTCACCTGGACGATTCCGACGTGGAAGCGCTGGAGGAGACCACCGACGGCTGGGTGGCGGCGCTGCAGCTGGCGTCGCTGTCGCTGCGGGATCGCGCCGACCCGGGCGACCTTATCCGGCACATGTCGGGGCGCCATCACGCGATCGGCGAGTACCTGGCGGAGAACGTGCTCAGCACCCTCGAACCCGCGCTGCTCGACTTCATGCTGGCCACGTCCGTCACCGAACGGGTCTGCGGCGACCTCGCCTGTGTTCTGGCGAACGTGACCCGCGGTCAGGCCCTGCTCGAACAGGTCGAATCCCGCGACCTGTTCCTGCGCAGTCTCGACGAGGACCGGGAGTGGTTCGAGTACCACCACCTGTTCGCCGAGTATCTCCGACGGCGCCTCGAACGTGATCATCCGTCCCGCGTGGAGGACCTGCACCGCGCGGCCGCGCACTGGTTCGCCGACCACCACTACGTCAGCGACGCAGTCGATCACGCGCTGGCGGCGGGCGACCGCGACATGGCCGTCGCGGTGGTCGAGGAGCAGGGCATGTACCTGGTGGAGCACTCGCGGATGGTCGCGCTACTCGGTCTGGTCGACAAGTTGCCGCGGCCGCTGATCGAGTCCAGTCCCCGCATCCAGATCGCGGTCGCGTGGGCGAACATTCTCCTGCAGCGGGTGGCGCCGACGCTGCGGGCGCTCTCGCTGGTGACGTCGACGCTCGAGTCCTCGGCGCTGAGCGAATCCGAGCAGGCCGACATCCGGGTGGAGGCCGACATCGTCCGCGCGGTGATCGCCGTGTCGTCCGATCGCGTCGCCGGCGTCCCCGACCTGATCGCGGAATGCCTGGCCCGGCCGGAAACCCTACGCGCGTGGGTGGTCTCGGCGGGGTCCAATCTCGCGTCCGCGGTCGCGATCGCCCAGTTCGATTTCGTCGAGGCCCGTCGCCTCCAGGAGTGGGCGGCCGGGTATCACCAGCGGACCGTCGGACCGTTCAGCAGGATGTACGGCTACTGCTTCGCCGGGATCGCCGCGATGGAGCAACTCGACATCATCGCGGCCGAGGACAATTTCCGGCTGGCCGTGCAGACCGCGACGAAAGCGACCGGTCCGCATTCGCACGCCGCACGTCTCGCGGGAGCACTCCTCGGCGAGCTGATGTACGAATTGGGCCGTCTCGACGAAGCCGAGCGACTCCTCGACGAAAGCTACGAACTCGGGCCGGAGGCCGGCATCGTCGATTTCATGATCGCCCGCTTCGTGACGGGCGCGCGGCTGAAGGCGGGACGCCGCGACCTGGAGTCCGCTGCCCGCCACCTCGACGAGGGCGCGTCGGCGGCGGCGTCGCTGGGATTGCCCCGGCTGCGGGCCCGGGTGGAGAACGAGCGGGTCCGGCTCGGTCTGCCCGCGTCGCCTCAGCCGCCCGCCCCGGACGGGAAGGCGACCCGGGTACCCGATTTCGGATTCGCCGAGATCGTCGCGCAACTCGACGACGCCACCGAGATCCGGAAACAGTCGGCCGTCGAGCCCGACGTCGCGTGCCTCCGCGCGGCGGAGTGGGTGCGCCGGGTCGAGCAGGAGAGCAGGCCGAGGGCGGCCCTGCAGGCCAAGCGCCTGCTCGTCGCGTGCTTGGTGGCGGCGGGACGGATCGACGAGGCGAAGCCGGTGCTGGCCTCGGTCGCGGCGACGTGCGCGCGAATAGGCTTCGTGCGCTACCTGATCGACGGCGGACCGCGGATGGTGCCCGCGCTGACGGCGCTCCTGGAGGACCGGCGTGCCGGCCGCTGGCAGTCCGACTGGCCGGACGTCCCGGCGGAGTTCCTGGCCGCGGCGCTGGAGACGGCGACGCCGGTCGAGAGCTAGACACTTCTGCCACGAGGAGGAACCGCCGCGGCCTATCGTGGACTTCCGGACTCTTTCGTGGGAGGACTCATGACCGATCCATCGCCGCAGGACGGGACGCCGCGGTTCGGCGGTCTGCGCGCCATGTTCGTCAACTGCACGTTGAAGCGTTCTCCCGATGTGAGCAACACCCAGGGTCTGATCGACCGCAGCGTCGGCCTGATGGAGAAGGAAGGCGTCACGGTCGACCAGATCCGGGCGGTCGACCACGACATCGCGACCGGCGTGTACCCCGACATGACCGAGCACGGCTGGCCGAGCGACGAATGGCCTCAGCTGTTCCAGCGAGTCCTGGCCGCCGACATCCTCGTCCTCGCCGGCCCGATCTGGCTGGGCGACAACGGTTCCGTCACCAAGCAGGTGATCGAGCGACTGTACGGTTGCTCGTCGCTGCTCAACGAGCACGGCCAGTACGCCTACTACGGGCGCGCGGGCGGCTGCCTGATCACCGGGAACGAGGACGGTGTCAAGCATTGCGCGATGAACATTCTGTACAGCCTGCAGCATCTCGGATACGTGATCCCACCGCAGGCGGATGCCGGGTGGATCGGTGAGGCCGGCCCCGGCCCGTCTTATCTCGACGAGGGGTCGGGTGGTCCCGAGAACGATTTCACCAATCGCAACACCACGTTCATGACGTACAACCTGATGCACACGGCCGCGATGTTGAAAGCGGCCGGCGGGTTCCCCGTGTACGGGAATCAGCGTTCGGAGTGGGACGCGGGGTGCCGCCCCGACTTCGCCAACCCGGACTACCGCTGATCCGTCCGATCGAGAGGAAACGTCATGTGCCGATTGTTCGGGTTGTCCGCCGCCCCTCACCGCGTCCGCGCCTCGTTCTGGCTGCTCGACGCACCGGACAGTCTGGCGCAGCAGAGCCACAAGGAACCCGACGGCACCGGACTCGGCACGTTCGCGGAGGACGGCACTCCCGTGGTGGAGAAGCAGCCTCTCGCGGCGTACGAGGACGCGGAGTTCGCGCAGGAGGCGAAGCATCGGTACTCGGCCACGTTCATCGCGCACATCCGGTTCGCGACCACGGGCGAACTGCTCCCGCAGAACACCCACCCGTTCGCCCAGGCGGGCCGCGTTTTCGCCCACAACGGCGTGGTCGAGGATCTACCGAAGCTCGAGGCCGAACTGGGCACCGATCTGAGTCTCGTTCACGGCGACACCGATTCCGAACGCGTTTTCGCGCTCGTGACCCGCGAGATCGGCCGGAACGGCGGCGACGTCACCGCCGGCATCACCGCGGCCGCCAACTGGCTGGCCGACAACGTGCCGACCTACGCCCTCAACGTCCTGCTCACCTCCCCCGGCGAATTGTGGGCGCTGCGCTACCCCGACACCCACGACCTTCTCTTTCTCGAGCGGCGCGCCGGCGGTCCGAGCGGTGGCCGCCACCTCCAGCACGCGAGCACCCCCGGCAGGATCCGGGCCAGGTCCGAACATCTCGCCAAGCATCCCGCGGTGGTCGTTGCCAGTGAGCAGATGGACGAGGATCCGGGCTGGACGCCGCTGCAATCGGGTGAGCTGCTCCACGTCGACCGCGACCTCGGCGTCACTCGCGCGGTGATCGTCGATCGGCCCCCGCGTTACCCGATCCGTCTCGCCGATCTGGGCGCCCGCGCCGCGGCATCGCAGACGGAGAAATAGCCGACTCCGGTCAGAACTCCACCCGCACGTGCTCGGAGACGGGACGCGCCTGGCACGCGAGGATGTAGCCGCTC
>SEEV01000840.1 GCA_004211695.1 Rhodococcus sp. (in: high G+C Gram-positive bacteria) | reverse complement strand
GGTCGAGGTTGTCGATATTCGCGGGCAGCTTCGAACTCGATGCCGCCGAACAGATTTGTGGTAGCGGACTGGATGCAGAGGAACTCCTCGACGCGGTGGCCTCGCTGGTGGACAAGTCGGTCCTGATCCGGGAGGAATCCGGCACGGTGGTCCGGTTCCGGATGCTCGAGACATTGCGCGACTACGGCCGCGAAAAGTTGCTGCAGAGCGGTGAGTATCGCCAATTGCAGCGGCGGCATCTGGATTGGTACGAGCAGTTGGCACTTGCGGCGGAGGCCGAGTGGATCAGTGCCCGGCAGCTGGACTGGATCGCCCGGCTCGGGCGGGAACAGTCGAATCTGCGGGAAGCGCTGGAGTTGTGCATGACGGACACTCCCGACACCGGTCTGCGCATCGCCGCTGCCCTGTTCCCGTTTTGGCTCTCTCAGAGCTTGTTTGGTGAGGGAAGGCGTTGGCTTGACCGCCTGCTGGCCCAGGATCTGGAGCGGCCGACCGTCGAGAGAGTCAAGGCACTGTATGCCGACAGTATGCTGGCCGAACTGCAGGGGGAGATTCCGGTGGGGGTCGCTCTGGTGGAGGAGGGTCGCGCGCTCGCCGAGCAGTCAGCCGACTCGGTGATCCATGCCCTGGTGGCGTACTCCGACGGCGCGCTTGCGCTCTTCAGCGGTGATCTCCGGCGTGCCGCCTCGCGCCTGCAACGTGCCCTCGAGATGTTCGGCGCCCGGGAGGGTCACGGTCACCTACTGCGTATCGGGGCACTGCACATGCTGGGGATGGCCCACGAACTCCTCGGCGAAATGGATCACGCATTCGAGTGCTACGAGCAGGTGCTCGCGATCACGGAAGCACGCGGTGAATCAATGTATCGCGCGTACGTGCTGTGGGGCATGGGTGTTGTCGTGTGGCGGCGGGGCGATGCGGTTCAGGCGGCCCGACAGCTCGAACAGTCGCTGCGGCTGGCCCGACAGGTGAACAATCCACGCACCGTCGCCACCTGCCTCGAGGTGTTGGCCTGGATCTCCGCAGGTGAGGGCGATGCGCACCGCGCCATCGTGCTGATGGCGGCCGCCGAGGAGTTGGGCAACTCGATCGGCAGCCTCGCGGTGGTGTTCCCCACCATGCTGGTCGACCACGAGAAGTGCGAGCGGTCGAGTCGACGAGTGCTCGGGGAGCGCGCATGCGAGGCAGCCCGCAGTGAGGGGCGGCGCCTGGGGCTCGATGCCGCCGTGGCCTATGCCCTCGGCGAACGGGTCCCGGGCCCTCCGGCCTCCACTGGCGGAACGTCACCGAAACTGACGAAACGGGAGCGGCAGGTCGCCGGCCTGGTTACCGAGGGCCTCACCAACAAGGAGATCGCGGCCCGACTCGTGATCTCGCCCCGCACTGCGCAAGGCCATGTGGAGCACCTCCTGACCAAACTCGGATTCACCTCCCGCGCACAGATTGCCGCGTGGTTAGTCCGAAGTTGCGGCGTGCCCGGGCGGGGTTTGGGTGGGTGATCTGCGGAGACGCCATTGAATGACTCTAAAATGTAGCCAAATATCTCGGCGTGTCGCGCAGGCATTTCCGATGAC
>SEEV01000326.1 GCA_004211695.1 Rhodococcus sp. (in: high G+C Gram-positive bacteria) | reverse complement strand
GGGAAACCATTCCCGAAACTCCTGATACGTACGCGGGTAGTCCACGCCACCCACCGGGCCCTCAGCTGCGAAATCCACTTGACCAGCATAGGTCCACTTAAGCAGATAAGCAGTACAAAGTTTCGAATGGCCTTGGGGGAGGTTGGCTGTGGGGGCACCGGATTTGGAGGAGTTGCGGGCGTTCACCGTGCGGCTGCGGTGTGTCGAGGCCGGCGGTGATGCGGGCTCGGGGATTGAGTGGCTCGATGCAATCGAGGCCCTGAAGTCGGTGGGGTGTGCGGCGCAGGCGGTGATCACCGACGATATTGCGACGCGTATTCGGGCCGATCGGAAGGCTGACGGTGCGCCGCGTGCCGAGTGGGGCCGAGGTATCGCCTCGCAGATTGCGTTGGCGCGCAGGGAGTCCCCGAACCGTGGCGGTCGGCACCTGGGGTTCGCGCAGGCTCTGGTGCACGAAATGCCGCACACCCTGGACCTGTTGCGGTCGGGGCGGCTGAACGAGTGCGGCGACACAAGAAGGCGGTATCCGAACGGCGGGTGACGACGCGGCCGGCGCCGGACTCGATGGCATACCTCAGCGTGCTGATGCCGGTGGAGCAGGCGGTGTGCCTGCAGGCGACACTGGGCCGGGATGCGGACAGTCTCATCGCCACGGGAAATAGTGGTGGCCGGACGCGGAATCAGGTGATGGTGGATTTGCTGTTCGAACGCGGCACCGGACAGGCCGTGGCTTCCGGTGTGCCGGTGGCGGTGAACCTGGTGCTGTCGGACGAAACGCTGCTCGCAGGTGGGAACGAGCCGGCGCAGTTGCAGGGGTACGGGCCGGTGCCGGCGGGGATCGCGAGACAGTTGGTGGCCGACGCGGTGAGTGCGGATACCGAGGTGTCGTTGCAGCGGGTCTATTCCTGCCCGCAGTCGGGGGCGTTGATGGCGATGGAATCGCAGTCCCGCACGTTCCCGAAGGGGCTGGCGAAGCTGATCGACCTCCGCGACCGGACCTGCCGGACGCCGTGGTGCGATGCCCCGATCCGGCATCACGATCACATCCGCTCACACGACAAGTCGGGTCCGACGTCGGTGCGCAACGGGTCCGGGTTGTGCGAGGCCTGCAATTACGCGAAGGAAGCGCCGGGGTGGACGGCTCGCCCGATACAGAGACCGGGCCGCCGGCATCTCATCGATCTCGGCACCCCGACCGGGCATCACTACCGGTCCATTGCCCCTCCGTTGCCGACCCCGGCACGACATTCGGCGGCCGAAGCGGTCCTGATCGCATTCCTCCGCGCGTCGTGAACGTGCACCGAGTCGCTGCCGCGCGGAGTTCCTCACGATGCGGTGAGCGCGAACACCCGCATGTTGCGGTTGGTGCGGTGTATGTAGACACTGTAGACGCGCACCATGTCGTCGAATTCGCGATAAATGCGCGTGCGCTCCGGTTCGGCGAGGAGGGTCGCTGTGACGGGGATGTCCCTCCCGCCGATCGTCACCTTCGCGTTCGGCTGGGTGAGGAGGTTCCCCGACCACGCCGGGTGGTGATCCTGCCCGAAGTTGCTGCCCACGACGAAGATCTGCTCACCCTCGCGGTAGTACAGGAGCAGGCTCGTCCGCGCCTTCCCCGACTTGCGTCCTGTCGTGGTAAGCAGGACTACCGGAGCGGCGATCGGACCGAGGATCGTGAAGCGTCCCCTGGTCTTCTGGAGGAGCCGGCGGTCGACTCCGGCGAGTTTCCAGATCACCCACGATCCGGGTCGGGTGGCGGCAAAAGCGGCGGCAGGTTCGCGGAGGAAGCTGTTCTCGCTGCCCCATCGGACGTCGGGGAAGGGTGATTCGGCCATAGGTCATCTGACCGCCGGGCGGGAGCGGTGTCAATCGTGCCGCGCCGGTCGCCGGATACGCTATGGCCATGGCTGCGCCCGCGACACCTTCGTCTGTGAATCCGCCCGCACGTCCCCAGCCGTCGAGCGTCTACATCGCTTCCCCGGAGGGGGACACCGGTAAGTCCACCATCGCGTTGGGTGTCCTGCAGATGCTGTGTGCGTCGGCGGCCCGGGTGGGGGTCTTCCGTCCGATCGCGCGGTCGACGGAGGAAACCGATTACATCCTCGAGTTGCTCCTGGAACACACGACGGCAGACCTCGGTTACGAGGAGTCCCTGGGTGTCACGTACGAGCATGTCCACGCGGATCCGGAGGGTGCGCTCAGTGAGATCGTCGCCCGGTATCACCAGGTGGCGGCGCAGTGCGACGCGGTCGTGGTGATCGGCAGCGACTACACCGACGTCGCCAGCCCGAGCGAGTTGGGTTACAACGCGAGGATCGCCGTGAATCTCGGTGCGCCGGTGCTGCTCGCCGTGCGGGGTGCCCGGCGCACCCCGGAGGAGGTCGCTCAGCTCGCCCAGCTCTGCATCGGGGAATTGACCGCTCACCATGCGCACCTTTTGGCGGTGATCGCCAATCGCTGCGACCCGGACGAACTCGACGCCGTCACCGAGGCGCTGGGGTCGACGGGCGTGCCCGCGTGGAGCCTGCCCGAGATCCCGCTGCTCATCGCCCCGACGATGGCGGAACTCCTCGAATCGATCGACGGCAGCCTGTTCAGTGGTGATCCCGAGTTGCTGCACCGCGAGGCGCTGCGTGTGATGGTGGGCGGAATGACCGCCGAGCACATCCTCGAACGGTTGACCGAAGGCACGGTGGTGATCGCTCCGGCCGACCGGTCCGAGGTGCTGCTGGCGATGGTGAATGCGCATGAGGCCGAGGGGTTTCCGTCGCTGGCGGGGATCATCATGAACGGCGGGCTCACACCGCACCCGTCGATCGCGAAACTGATGGCCGGGCTCAAGCCGCGGTTGCCGATTCTCACCACCGACTTGGGCACGTTCGACACGGCGAGCGCTGCCGCTCAGACGAGGGGCCGGGTGGCGGTCGGTTCGCAGCGCAAGATCGACACCGCGCTCAGTGTCATGGAACTGCGGGTGGACGCACCCACGCTGCTGGAACGGTTGAAGCTGCCCATCCCGTCGGTGGTGACCCCGCAGATGTTCGAATACCAGCTGGTCGACCGCGCCCGCAGGGACCGCAAGCACATCGTCCTGCCGGAGGGCGGCGACGACCGCATCCTCCGGGCGGCAGGCCGGCTGCTGCAACGGCAGGTGGCGGAGCTGACCATCCTCGGCGACGCGGCGGCGGTGCGTCGTCGCGCGGCGGAGCTCGGCGTCGACCTCGGTGACACGCAGGTTCTCGACCCCCGGACGTCCGAACACGTCGGACCGTTCGCGGAGGAGTACGCGCGGCTCCGCTCGCACAAGGGGATGTCCGTCGACCGTGCCCGTGAGGTGATGTCGGACATCTCGTACTTCGGAACGATGATGGTGCACTTGGGGATCGCGGACGGCATGGTGTCGGGTGCCGCGCACACCACGGCGCACACCATCCGCCCCTCGTTCGAGATCATCAAGACGCAACCGGGTGTGTCCACGGTGTCGAGTGTGTTCCTGATGTGCCTGTCCGACCGGGTGCTCGCCTACGGCGACTGCGCGGTGGTGCCCGACCCGACGTCGGAACAGTTGGCCGACATCGCGATCTCCTCGGCGCAGACGTCGTCCCAGTTCGGTATCGATCCCCGCATCGCGATGCTGTCGTACTCGACGGGGGACTCCGGCAGCGGCGCGGACGTCGACAAGGTGCGTGCTGCGACGAAGCTCGTCCGTGAGCGTCGCCCGGACCTGTTGGTGGAGGGCCCCATTCAGTACGACGCCGCCATCGAGCAGAGCGTGGCCGACACGAAGATGCCGGATTCGGAGGTGGCCGGCAAGGCGACGGTGTTCATCTTCCCGGATCTCAATACCGGCAACAACACGTACAAGGCCGTGCAGCGCAGCGCCGGCGCCATCGCCGTCGGGCCGGTGCTGCAGGGGCTCAACAAACCCGTCAACGACCTGTCGCGGGGCGCGATCGGGGAACCCGAGGGGCGCATCGTCTATCACCACCGCACCGGATTGGCGGAGCGCCACGTTCACATCGCCGACCACCGCGCCGGGCTGAAGATGGTGTCGGACATCGTCGCCGAGGTCGGTCGTCCGCTGAGGGACGCCGGGATCGTCGCGGTCGGGCATCGCATCGTCCACGGCGGCGACGTGTTCTTCGAGCCCACGCTGATCGACGACGCTGTGGTGCAGTCCATTTCGGACCTCTCGACCCTCGCTCCGCTGCACAATCCGGCGAACGTGATCGGGATCGAGGTGGCGCGGGAGGAGTTGCCGGACATCCCGCACGTCGCCGTGTTCGACACCGCGTTCTTCCATACCCTCCCCGCGGAGGCGTCCACGTATGCGATCGACCGGAAGGTCGCGAAGGACCACGCCATCCGGCGGTACGGCTTCCACGGCACCTCGCATCAGTACGTGTCGGCGCAGGCAGCGGAATTCCTCGGCAGGGACCTGTCGGAGCTGAACCAGATCGTGCTGCACCTGGGAAACGGTGCCTCGGCATCCGCGATCCGCGGGGGACGGGCGATCGACACGAGCATGGGTCTGACACCGCTCGAGGGACTGGTGATGGGCACGCGGTCCGGGGACATCGATCCCGGCGTGATTCTGCATCTTCATCGAAGCGGCGGGATGGGGGTCGACCAGATCGACGACCTCCTGAACCGGCATTCCGGCCTCAAGGGACTGTCGGGGGTCAACGATTTCAGGGCGCTCCTGAAGCTCGTCGGCGAGGGCGACGAAGATGCGGCGCTGGCCTACGACGTGTACGTGCACCGGCTTCGCAAGTACATCGGCGCGTACCTCGTGGAACTGGGTGGCGTCGACGTCATCACATTCACCGGGGGCGTCGGCGAGAACAACGTGGACGTCCGCCGGGACAGTCTGGCCGGGTTGGGACGTCTCGGGATCGTCGTCGACGACGACCGCAACCGGGCGAGTTCCCGCGACGCCCGCCGCATTTCGGCGGACGGGTCCGGCGTCGAGGTGCTGGTCGTGCCCACCAACGAGGAACTCGCGATCGCCCGCGCGGCGGCCGAGTTGATCGGCGACTGAAGGTTACAGCAGGCTCCTGGGTCTGATCGCGTTGGCCAGATCGACCAGCGTGTACCGGTGGGTGCGCTCGGGGGCGTTGCGGGCCAGCGCCCGCAGGCCGGCCTCGGCGCCCGTGCGCAACCCTCGTTCGGTGAACGGCACACCCAGGATCAGTTCGGCCTCCGTCGCCGTGTGACCGGTCTGCACCCAGTCCAGTGCCGTGCCGAGTACGAGGGTCCGCATCTGCAGCGCCCGGCTCTCCTCGGGCGCGAGCGCGGTGACCCGGAGCGCGGCCTCCCGGAGGGCGGACTCGTCGATCTCCTCGATCGGCCGTCCCGACAGCAGCATCAGGACACTGGTCATCCGGGCCATCGTGAAGTGCCGGGAGGTGACAGGAACCTGGTCGAGAGCGCTGATGGCGCCGGGCAGATCGCCTCGTTCCGTGAGTTGCCGGGCCAGCCCGAACGCTGCACTCACCACACTGTGGTCGGTGCGCCACACTGTCCGGTAGTACTTCTCGGCGAACGCCCGCCACTGGTGGTGATCGGGGCTCTCCCAGTGCTGCAGAATCAGTTCGGCGGTGGCCGCCAGCGCGAGCTTGGGTGCCGTCTCGCCGGGCATCGCCTGCAGCACGGATTCGAAACGGGTGAACGCCGCCTCGTATTTGCCGTCGATCAGCGTTGCGAGTCCGGCGTACCAGTCGACGCGCCAGTTCCCGCCCATCTCTCCCTCCACGTCGGCGAGGAGTTCGAGGGCGGTGGTGGCGTCGCCGAGATCGAGATGTGCCTTGATCTCGGCGAGCGTGAGTTCCCGGGAGAACGACACGTCCGCGCTGCCGACGACCCGCTCGATCCCGTTCTCCCGGGCGTGCCGAATGGAATCCAGCGTCTGCTGGGGTTCGCTGTGCACGGCGGCCGCGAGGAGTTGAGCGTTCGGATCGGCCGGGTCGATCAGGGGTACCGCCAGCGCCTGCGCGACCGATTGAGGGTCGAGGTTCCGGTCCCGTTCGACGCCGTCTACGTACACGTCGGTCTGCTCGACGGCGTCGTCGGTGCCGAAAGTCGTTCGCTGCTTGCTGAACACGGTGGACAGCCCGGGGTGCTCCTCGCCGGTCTGTTGCGCGAGCACCTCCCGCAACACGGCCGTGAGCTGGCCCGCCATCTCCTCGGCCGACGCGAATCGCCGGCTCGGATCGGCGTTGGTGGCGCGCAACAGGAGTCGGTGGAAGAACTCGTACTCCGCGAGCAGTGGCGCCTCCTCGGGGGACGGGATCCCGTCGAGGTAGCGGCCCTTGTCGGACGGCATGTCGAGCGTCAGCACCGCGAGTGTGCGCCCCACCGTGTAGATGTCGGAGGCCACGGTTGGGCCGGTCTTGACGATCTCCGGAGCCTGATATCCGGGTGTGCCGTACAGGTAGCCGTAGTCCTCGATACCGGCGACGGCACCGAGGTCGATCAACTTGAGGGCGTCCTCGGTGACCATCACGTTGTCGGGTTTGAGGTCGTTGTACACCAGGCCCGTGGAGTGCAGATATGCCAGTGCGGGAAGGATTTCGAGCACGTAGGCGATGGCCTGCTCGATCGGCATCCGCTCCGGTCGCGCGTGGGTCGACAGAACGTCCCGCAGCGAATGGCCGCCGACGTACTCCATGACGATGTAGCCCATCGGGGTCCCGTCCGCACGGGGATGCTCCACGAAGTTGAAGATTTTCACGATGCTCGGGTGCGCCACCTCGGCGAGGAACTGGCGTTCGGCCACCGCGACGGCCTGGGCCTCGGCGTCGCCGAAGTGCAACAGGCCCTTGAGAACCACCCACCGGTCGCTGACGTTGCGATCGATGGCCAGATAGATCCAGCCGAGGCCACCGTGCGCGATGCAGCCCTGCACCTCGTACTGTCCGCCGATCAGTTCGTTCGGGCGAAGGAGCGGCCGGAAATCGAACGTCGCTCCGCAGGACGGGCACAGGCCGAACTCGGAACCCTCGGACGTGGCGCCGGTGCGTCCGACCGGCTTGTTGCACTTCCAGCAGAAGCGTTTGCCCTCGGGGACCTTCGGGTCGGTCATCACGGCCGAGGCCGGGTCGAGGGTCGTCACCACGGGGACCTCGACGAGTCCGCCGCCGAGGCGCAGGCGCTGCCCGGAACGGGTCCGCGGCGATCGCGTCGAGCGCCCGGTGCCGGACGCGCCGGACGGCCGGGACGTGGGCGCCGCCTGCGTGGCGGGGCCCTCGTCGGGTTCCCGAACTGCCGCCTGCGTGGCCGGGCCCTCGTCGGGTTCCCGGGCCGCGGCCTGGGTGGCGATGTCCGGGTCGGTGGACTCCGGATTCTTCGAATGCTGTGGCATACGTCCCCTCAGTCCTGGTACACGGCGGACGGCGGGCCGGGCGAGGGTCCCAGCATCGACAACCAGCGGTCGTACATCGCGGTCCAGGTTCCGTCGCGGCGGATGCGTTCGAGGGTGCCGTTGACGAACCGCACGAGGTCCTCGTTCGTCTTGGTGATGCCGATGCCGTACGGCTCCGCGCCCATGCTGTCGCCGACGATCTCGAGATACGGGTCCTGGGACGCCAGACCGGCGAGGATGGTGTCGTCGGTGCTCACCGCATCGACCTGTCGCTGCTGCAGGACCACGAGGCAATCCGACCACATGGGGACCGTGAGGATGTCGGCATTCGGTGCCACCTGCTGCAGCCGGGTCAGCGACGTCGTGCCGCGGACCACGCAGACCCGTTTGCCGTTCAGGTCGGCGGCGTCGCGGATCGGTGAGCCCTTCACGACGAGAACCCGCTGCTGCGCCTCGAAGTACTCGGAGGAGAACGCCACCCGTTCCTTGCGGCCACAGGTGATGGTCATCGTCTTCGCGACGATGTCGACCATCGACTCCTGCAGTGCCTTCTCGCGGTTCGCCGACGTGAGGATGCGGTAGTCGAGCCGGTCGGGATCGCCGAACAGATCCCGCGAGATCTCCCGGGCGACGTCGACGTCGAAGCCCTGGATGGCGCCGGTGGCGGGGTCGCGGAAACTCATCAGGTTGCTGCCGGTGTCGAGGCCGACGACGAGACGTCCCCGCGCGCGGATCGCGTCGACCGTCGGCATCGGCGGGGCGGCGTCGGTGTCGGGGAACGGCCGCAGGCTCGCCGTGGGATCACCGCAGTCCTTCTCCGGAGCCGGCGGCGCGGCGCTGGTCTCTCGAGCCGGCGTCGCGGCAGCGGGCAGCGGAGGTTCGGTGTACGAGACGCTGGGCGATCCGACGTGCTCCGGACTCGACTGGGCGCACCCGCCGATCAGCACCGTGACCGCCAGAAGCAGCAGCGCGAGCCGTCGGCGCCTCACTGGTATTCCCTCAACCGAGGCCACAACCCGATGATAATTCCGGCGAACGCGATCAGTGTCAGCACGAGGGCGCCGGAACCGAGCGCGGTCAGCACCCGGGCCGCGGACGCGACGTTCGATCGCAGATGGTCGCGGGCGGACGCGATTCCGTCGGTCAACGCGTCGTCGACGGCGGTGAACTGGGCTGCGGAGTCGGAGGGGCCCGGTCCGATGGCAACCGTTGCCGCCGTGACGAAGTCGCCCCGGGCGAGGATCTCGTTCATGCGGTCGTGCGCCGAAGACCAGCCGCTCCACGCCTCCTGGGCCCGCGCCACCTCGTCGCGGCCGACCGCACGGTCTTCCCGGGGGTACTGCGACAGCAGAGCGTCGAGCCGGCTGGACTTGTCCTCGAAGATCGCGTCGTAGTCACCGTTCGAATCACGGCGGACCAGTTTGAGTGTCTCCTCGGTGCGTGCCTGCTGGGCGAGGATGCGCGCCGCGGTCAACTCGTGCATCGGGCGGGCACCCTGGGTGAGTGCGCGATTGGTCTCGAGGGAGGAGACGAGCCCGGCCACCAGCATCCAGACCAGGAGGATCGCGGTGCACGCCGACGCCAGCATCAACCCGAGATTGAACGTGCGCCTGCTGAGCCTCGCGATCACGACCTGGACGACGAGCAGCGCGACGAGAGCAACGAGGATCAGGATCAGAGCGAACCAGGGCGGACGCGAATAGTTCCGCTGCGTGTCCGCGACGTCCGATTCCTGCAGGGCGTGCAACTTCTGCGCCATCGGCAGCATGCTCGTCTGCATCAGCGTGGAGGCCTCGCTGAGGTACGCGGCGCCGACGGGGTGACCGGAACGATTGTTCGCCCGCGCGGTCTCGACGAGACCCGAGTAGACGCTGAGCTCGCTGGAGATCGAGGCGAGCAGACGACGGCTGTCCACGTCGCTCGCGGCGAGTCCGCCCGACGCGTACACCAGGTCGGCGGACGCCGTGCCGATCGCCTGCGAGTACGTGTCCCGGAGTTCCGGCGGTTCGAGACCCCCGGAGATGAACGCCGTCGTGGCCGCGGCATCCGCCACCGACAAGGCGCTGTACAGATTCTGCGCCGAGAACGACAGCGGTTCCGTCTCGGCGAGCACGCTGTCGAGCGTCGCTTCCCGGCCGTTCACGGTGGAGGCGGTCACGAACCCGGCGGTGAGGGTGAGCAGCATCAGGAGGGCGCCGAGCGCGGTGAGCTTGGCGGGAGTCGACACGAGGAACGCGCGCAGTTCCTTGCGCCGCGCGACCGCGGGGTCGACGTCGTCGTCCGCGGCGGCAGACAGGGCGCGGCTGCCGTGGGGTTCGATCGACGGTGCCTCACGCAGAACCACCTCGCACCCCTCCCGTGTCATGGCCGCACCTTGATGGGGAGCATATAAGCACCGGTCGGTTCACGACTGCCGACGGGCAGTTCCGGGAGAAACCGTTAGTGTGAGGGAACTGCAGGGTGACCCATCAGGTCGGACAGGGGTAGTCGATGCGTGGTGACGGTGACGGCTGGGCAACCGGGCCGGACGGCAGTCGTCATTGGGGCAAGCACGGTGCGGCCGGGTTGTTGCTGCGTGCGCCGCTCCCGGACGAGACGCCGGCCGTACTGCTGCAGCACCGGGCGGCGTGGAGTCACCAGGGCGGAACGTGGGCGTTGCCCGGCGGTGCCCGGGACAGTCACGAGACCACCACCCACGCCGCGGTCCGCGAGGCGCACGAGGAAGCCGGCATCGACAGCGCGGCCATCCGGGTCCGCACCGAGATCGTCACCATGAAGGCGGCGAGCGGCTGGAGCTACACCACGGTGATCGCCGACGCCGAACGCCCGCTGCCCACGATCCCGAACGGTGAGAGCACCGAATTGCGCTGGGTGCGGGAGACCGATGTCGCCGGGCTGCCCCTGCACCCCGGATTCGAAGCGGGATGGCCGCGACTGCGCACCACCGAGGTGCGACTGCTGCTCGTCAGGCACGACGTGCTGGGGGAGCGCGGCGCGCTGCCGCACCTGTCGAAGGCGCTGCCCCGCACGGTTCACCTGCCCGACGGCACGTACGGGTGGCTGCCGCGCGTCGAGGTGCTCGGGTCGTCGGAGGCGGTCGGTCGTCTCGCCGAACCCGCCGGTCACGGCACCACGCTGGGCACGGTGACCGCGGTCGTCACCACCGACCCCGACCTGGTCGAACAGTTGCCGGCCACCGTCGTGGTCCTGTCGCCGGCGACGGTGCTGGGCTGGCTGGATCAGCCGTAACTAGGCGTTCTGCTGCAACAGGGCCGACAGTGAGCGCGCTGCCGCCTGCGGGTCGCGGGCCTCGGTGATGGCCCGCACGACCACGATGCGGGTGGCTCCCGCGGCGAGGATCTCCGGAACGCGGGGCTCGTCGATGCCGCCGATCGCGAACCACGGACGGTTCGGCTCCGAGTCGGCGGTCGAACGCACCAGATCGATGCCCGACGCCGTCCGACCGGGCTTGGTGGGCGTGGCCCACACCGGTCCGGTGCAGAAGTAGTCGACGCCGTCCTCGATGGCCGCGAGGCTGGCCTGCGCGCGGCTGTGGGTGGACCGGCCGATCAGCACGTCCGCACCGACCACGGTCCGTGCGTACGGGACGGGCAGGTCGCCCTGGCCCAGGTGCAGCACGTCGGCCCCGGCCGCCAGCGCCATGTCGGCGCGGTCGTTCACCGCGAGCAGCGCGCCGTGCCGCCTCGCCGCGGCCGCGAGCACCGACAGCGCCGCCAGTTCGTCCCGGGCGTCCATCGTGCCGAACTTCTTCTCGCCGGCCGAGCCCTTGTCCCGGAGCTGGATGATGTCGACGCCACCGGACAGCGCGGCTTCGGCGAACTGCGCCAGGTCGCCCTTCTCGCGCCTGGCGTCGGTGCACAGGTACAAACGCGCTGCCCCGAGGCGGCGCCGGCGGTCCGTGAGGTTGCTGTGATGCATGGTGGTCACGGCATGACGGTAGCCTCTACGGTGAAAGTGCAACACGGGAGTCCCGGGGAACGTGGGGCTGAGAGGGGCTCACGCCGAGCCCGACCGTCATACCTGACCCGGATCATGCC
>SEEV01000839.1 GCA_004211695.1 Rhodococcus sp. (in: high G+C Gram-positive bacteria) | reverse complement strand
CAGCATGCCGACACCGAAATCGAATCCCTCGAGGACGAAGTACCCGATGAAGAGCACCGCGATCAGGATGAACCACACTTCTTGAAGTCCCATGACCGTCTCCCCTAGTACGCGAACGACAGTTGCTCGGGCCGGCCCGGTTCTTCGGGCTCGTCGTGGTCGTCACCCGGTGGATGCGCGTCGTGTTCGAGTGGTCCCTCGATCGTGTAACGGCGGATCAGCGTGAACCACACGACGGCCAGCGCTCCGTAGACCACGGTGAACGTGATGAGCGAGACCCAGACGGTCCACGGGGAGTGATTCGAGACGCCTTGGTCGACAGTCAGTCTGATCATGTCCACACCGGTGGGGTTGGGTGCCACGACCCACGGTTGGCGACCCATCTCGGTGAACACCCAGCCCGCGCTGTTCCCGAGGAACGGTGTCGGGATGACGAGGATGGACAGCCAGCCGAACCATTTCTTGTCGGGGACGCGGCCGCCGCGGGTCATCCACAGGCCGACCACGGCGAGCAGCGCCGAACCGGCGGCCCAGCCGATCATCGCGCGGAACGTCCAGTAGGTGACGAACAGGTTGGGCTTGTAGTTGCCGGGACCGTACATCTCCTCGTAGCGGGCCTGGATCTCGGTGACGCCCTCGACGGTGGAGTCGAAGGTGCCGTCCGCCAGGAACGAGGTGAGCCCGGGGATCTTGATGAGCTGGGTGATGCTCTCGCAGTTGTTCTGGGTACCGACGGTCAGGATCGAGAAGTCGGCACCGGTTTCGTTGTGGCACAGCGATTCGGCGGATGCCATCTTCATCGGTTGCTGTTCGAACATCAGCTTGCCCTGGATGTCGCCGGTGATGGCGAGTCCGATACCGGAGGCCACCATGACCCACAGCGCGAAGACGGTGACCGGACGGAACATCGTCCGGGCGGTGTCCTCGTGCTTCTTCGCCACCTCGGGTTCGGTGGCTTCCTTCGCCTTGCGCATGCTGCGCACCATCCACCAGCCGCCGACGCCTGCCACGAACGTTCCTGCGGTGAGGAACGCTCCGGCGACGACGTGCGGGAAGGCGGCGAGGGCGGTGTTGTTGGTGAGCAGCGTCCAGATGCTGGTGAGTTCCGCGCGCCCGGTCTCGGGGTTGTACACGGCCCCGACCGGGTGCTGCATGAACGAGTTGGCGGTGATGATGAAGTACGCGGATGCGTTCACGCCGATCGCCACGAGCCAGATGGTGGCGAGGTGGACGAGTTTCGGCAGTCGTCCCCAGCCGAAGATCCAGAGTCCGAGGAACGTCGACTCGAGGAAGAACGCGACCAGTCCCTCGAGGGCGAGGGGCGCGCCGAAGACATCGCCGACGAAGCGCGAGTATTCGCTCCAGTTCATCCCGAACTGGAATTCCTGCACGATGCCGGTGGCGACGCCGAGCGCGAAGTTGATCAGGAAGAGTTTTCCGAAGAACTTGGTGAGCCGATACCAGTGGTCCTTTCCGGTGACCACCCACATCGTCTGCATGACGGCGATCAGCGGGGCGAGCCCGATCGTCAGCGGAACGAGGATGAAGTGATAGACGGTGGTTATGCCGAACTGCCA
>SEEV01000838.1 GCA_004211695.1 Rhodococcus sp. (in: high G+C Gram-positive bacteria) | reverse complement strand
GGTTGAGGACGAGGACGCGGCCGTGGAACGGGGCGAGGCCCAGCACGATGTCGCGGGCGAGTGCGGAATCGCGGGTGACGAGGGAGGCGACGAGGCTGCCCTTGCCGCGGGCGGCGAGTGCGATCACCTCGTCGGTGCCGTCGTAGCCGATGACGGTGCTGACCGGGCCGAACGCCTCGATGTCGTGGGGTTCGGTGGCGTCCTTGTCGTCGGACCGCAGCAGGATCGGCGGCAGGAACGCGCCCGTCGCCTTGTCGGCACCCACGACGTCGAAGTTGTCGGGGTCGCCGACGACGATCTGCGCCGACTTGGTGAGTCCGCGAAGCGATTTCAGGACCTCGTCGCGCTGTTCGAGGCTGGCGAGCGCGCCCATCGTGACACCCTCGGCGTCAGGGTCGCCGACGACGACGCGCGACAGCCGGGCCTCGGCCGCGGCGATGACGTCGTCCATCAGGGCGGTCGGCACGAAGGCGCGGCGGATGGCGGTGCACTTCTGACCGGCCTTCACCGTCATCTCGGTGACGAGCTGCTTGACGTAGAGGTCGAATTCCTCGCTGCCGGGTTCGACGTCCGCGCCGAGGATGGACGCGTTGAGCGAATCGGCCTCGGCGTTGAAGTGGACACCCTCACCGACGACGTTCGGGTGCGCACGCAGGGTTGCGGCGGTGTCGGCGGATCCGGTGAACGCCACGGAGTCCTGCCCGCCGAGGTGGTCGAGCAGCCCGCGGGCGCTCCCCGACAGCAGCTGGACCGAGCCCTCCGGCAGCAGCCCGGATTCGATGATGCGACGGAACACCAGTTCGGTGAGGTACGCCGACTGGCTCGCGGGCTTCACGATCGACGGGACGCCGGCGATGAACGCGGGTGCGAGCTTCTCGAGGAAACCCCACACGGGGAAGTTGAAGGCGTTGATCTGGACGGCGACGCCGCGACGGGAGGTGTAGACGTGCTGGCCGAGGAACGTGCCCTTCTTGCCCAGCTGCTCGACCGCGCCGTCGAGGTAGACGGTGTCGTTGGGGAGCTCGCGCCGGGCCTTGCTCGCGTAGCTGAGGAGGGTGCCGAAGCCGCCGTCGATGTCGACGCCGGAATCGCGTTTGGTGGCACCGGTCGAGGTGGAGAGGGCGTAGAACTCGTCCTTGCCGGCCATGAGCGTCAGTGCGAGCGCCTTGAGGGCGGCGGCGCGCTCGTGGAAGGTCAGCTTCGCCAGCGCCGGTCCGCCGACCTCGCGGGCGTAGGTCACCATCTCGCCGAGGTCGAGACCGGTCGCGGAGATGCGCGCCACCTCGGAGCCGTCGACGGCGCTCAGCAGCGGCGTTCCTTCGTCGGGCGCGGTGTACCAGCGTCCGGCAGCGTAGCTTTCCAGTAACTTGCTCACGACAACTCCATTTCACCGTACGTTCGGTCGGTTACCAGAATCGCCGTAGTAGCCGCTGGTTGTCAAGGCCGGATTGCCGCAACCCGGCCACGACCTCCTCTTGCGTACCGACCGAAGATTCGGTTATTAATAGACGGCACCCCCGTGAAGGAGAAGACTGTGGCCGAAGTGTTTCTGGTGGACGGAGCCCGTACCCCGCAGGGTCGATACG
>SEEV01000325.1 GCA_004211695.1 Rhodococcus sp. (in: high G+C Gram-positive bacteria) | reverse complement strand
AGCCAACGGTCGTGGAGGGTCGTCCACGTGCCGTCCGTGCGCATCCGCTCGAGGGTGCCGTTGACCCGGCGCACCAGGTCGGTGTTGGTCTTGTTGATGCCGATGCCATAGGGCTCGAATTCCAGTGCGGGACCGACGATCTCGAAGGTCGGGTCCTGGGCGGCGAGGCCCGCGAGGATGGTGTCGTCGCTGCTGGCGGCGTCGGCCTGACGCTGCTGGAGGACCACCAGGCAGTCGGCCCGGTCGGGGACCGCGACGATCGTGGCCTGCGGTTGGACCCGGCGGATGGTGTCGAGGGAGGTGGTGTCGGCGGCGGCGCACACCCGTGCGCCGGCCAGGTCTGCGGGCCCGGAGATCCCCGACCCCTCCGGCACCAGCAGGCGTTGGTGGGCCTCGAGGTAGACGGTGGAGAACGCGACCCGCTCGGCCCGCTCACACGTGATCGTGGTCGTCTGCGCGACGATGTCGACCTCGTTCTTCTCCAGCGCGTCGAAGCGGCCGCCGGGGGTGAGGGGCCGGAATTCGATCTTGTCCGGGTCGCCGAGGAGGTCGCGTGCGACCTCCCTCGCCACGTCCACGTCGAAGCCGGTGAGGGTGTCGGCGGTGGGGTCACGGAAACTGAACAGGTTGGTGTCCTGGCCGACCCCGACGATCAGCCGGCCGCGGGCGAGGATGTCGGCGACCAACCGTCCGGGCGGCCGGTCGCCGGTCGGGCCGGATGGGCCGGATGGGCCCGGGCGCAGGCTGGCCAGCGCGCCGCAGGTGGACGGCGCCGGTGGATCCGCGGGGGCGATGCCGGACGGCGGGATGATCTGCGTCCCGTCCGGCAGCGACAGCTCGGTGTAATCACCGGTGACGGCGGGCGTCACGGGTTCGGGGGCCGCGCACCCGGCGAGGACCACCCCGACGGCCAGGAGCGCGCCGGCGAAACGGCCGGCCCGGGATGTTCGACGCCCGTCCTCAGGCTCGAGGCGCGGGCCGATCCCCGGCCCCGTCTCCATTCCGCGCCGGGGCATCAGTGGTACTCGTTCAACCGGGGCCAGATGCCACCACCGACGGCGAACCCGCAGAGCACACCGAGCACGAGTGCCCCCACGGGCAGTAGCGACGCCGCGCGATACGCGTCGTCGACGGCATCGCGTTCCTCGCCGCGCAACCGGTCGATCGCCGACTGCAACGCCCCATCGAGGGCGGCGAACCGGGCGGTGGACGCGTCCTGGCCGGGACCGACGGCGAGGGCGGCCGCCCCCCGATAGTCCCCGTTCCCGAGCTTGTCCTGCAGCACCGTGTGGGTGTCCCGCCAGCCGCCGAGCGCGGTGGCGGCGTCGGCGACCGGAGCGTCGGCCACCCCACCTCGAGAAGTGTTCCGGTATTGCTCGAGGATCTCGGACAGCACGACCGAATGCCGAGAGAAGTCGACCTCGGATTGGGAGTCCGACCCGCGCCGCAGCACACCGAGCACTTCATCCGCCCGCGCCTGCTGCGCCAGGATCCGGGCGGTCACCAGTGCGCTCAGCGGTTGCGTCCCCGCCGTCCGGGCATGCTCGGCCGCCGAGGCGGACACGGCGAACGCCGCCACCGACCACACCAGCAGGCCGGCCATCAGCAGCGCCGCCACCACCAGGCCGGGGTTGACCAGTCGCCGGCTCTGACGTGCCAAATACACCTGCGCGAGCACCAGTCCGAGCACAGCGGACATCGTCACGGCGAACGCGACCACCGGCAGTGCGGTGGTGCGCGTCTGCGTGGCGGCCACCGATTTCCACTGCTCGGTGCACAGCCGGTGCGCGAGCGGCAGGATGGTGCCCTGCATCATGGCGGACGCGTTGTCGAGGTAGGTGAGTCCGACCGGGTTTGTGGAGCGGTCGTTGGCGCGGGCGGTGGCGACCAGGCTGGTGTACTCGGCGAAGCGCCGCGACACCTCCGACAGCTGGCCGACCGTTTCCGCATCCGCCGGGGAGACGCCGGTCGAGGCGCTCACCAATGCGTTGGCGGCGTCCCCGACGGCCTGGTTGTAGCGTTCGCGTACCTCGACCGGTTCGGTCCCGCCGAACAGGAAGGACGTCGTTGCGGCGGCGTCCGCGATCGACAGCGAACTGTAGAGGCTCTGGGCCGCGTCGGCGAGGGGCTGCGAGTGCGTCCGCAGGGTGTCGATCTCCTGTTGCCGCGCGTCGGTGACCGCCGACGTCACCACGCCCGCCGCCAGCGCGGCCGCGACGAGGACCACCGCGAGCACCGACAGCCGGCCCGGGGTGGAGGCGAGGAAATTCCGCCAGGGTGGGCGGCGGGACTCGGGCTCGATCAGCAGGGACTCGTCCAGCTCGTGCAGGTCGGGGGCAACGGTCCGAAGGTTCACCGAGTTCACCGTCTCCCGCTGGGATCGGGGGTGTGGACCCTGGTCAGTGGGGCTGGTCGTTCGGTGTGTCGTCGTCGGGCAGGGCCCAGCCGCCGGCGACCAGGTGGGCGCGGACCCGTTCGACGTCGGCGTCGAGGGGCATCTCGTTGGTGACCTTGGTGATCATCGTCTGGATGTCGGTCTTGCCGATCGGGAGGTCACCCTGCTCGACGAGCGCGGTGGTGATCTCGCGGACCTCCTCGTCGGACAGGCGCCGGCGGAGCAGGGCGATCAGGGGAATGTAGTCGGTCTCCGGCACCCCCTGCGGGTAACCGGCGCGGAGCCAGCCGACGATGTTGGCCAGCAACGGGGGCAGGGCCTTGACGAGTGGGGTTTTCTCCGCGAGCGGCGCCTCGAGCGGCCAGCCGCCCGCGGCCAGGCGGGAGGCCACCCGCTTGACGTCGTCGTCGTCGGGGTGTTCGTGGATCAGGTGGGCGATGGCGTCCTCGATGTCGGCGCGGTGGATCCTGCCGTCCTCGAGGGCGTGCCCGGCCGGCGCCGACAGTTCGTCGACGATCTCGCCCACCTCGGTCTCGGTGAGGTGGCGGTGCAGGACCGCGAACAGTGCGACGTAGTCCTCCCGGGGGATCCCGTGCGGGTAGCCGCCGCGAACCCAGGCCAGGACCTTCGCCGGGACCGAGGTGATCGATGTCCGATGCACGACAGGTCGTCCTTTCTGTGTGTCAGAAGATGTGGATCCCGAAATCGTGGGCGAGGAAGTCCTTCATGATGAAGAGTATTCCGGCGACGATCGCGACGAGGATCACCGCGAAGCATGCCAACCCGGCGAACAGAGCGGCCGGTGTGCGGGTGGCGCCGCTTCCGTCCGTGGTCGTCGTGGTCCCCGGCGACAGGAACCGGATTCCGAGCGCGAAGATGGCGGGCAGGCCGGCACCGAAGAGCAGGCCGATGAGCACGACCCGCCACAGCGAGTCCACGGTGTCCAGGAACACATCCACGATGCCTGTGCCTCTCTCAGAGTTGGGTCGACCGCGGAGTCGTCGAGCCCGGGGTGGTCGCGTCCGGGGTGGTCGAGGGCGGGGTGGGGGTCTTGGTCTTCTCGGACGGCGGGGTCAGACCACCGTCCCACGCCTCGTTCACGTTCGAGGTGTCGATCGGGTTCCGCCGCGAGCGCAGGTACATGGCGCCGGCGGCGATCAGGAGCAGCGCGAACACCACCAGGACGCCGGGCAGTCCGCCGATCACGTCGGCGATCAGCCAGCACACCGCCCCGACCACGGCGGCGGAGGGAAGGGTGAACAGCCACGCCACGGCCATGCGGCCGGCCACACCCCACCGGACCTCCGCCCCGGACTTGCCGATCCCGGTGCCGAGGATGGACCCGGTGGCGACCTGGGTGGTCGACAGCGGCAACCCGAAGTGGCTGGAGGTGAGGATGATCGCGGCCGAGGACGCCTCGGCGGCCATCCCCTGGGGCGAGGTGATCTCGACCAGCCCTTTCCCGAGCGTGCGGATGATCCGCCAACCGCCGAGGTAGGTCCCCAGGGCGATCGCGAGGGCGCACGAGAGTTTCACCCAGAACGGCATCGCCGTGTCGGCGGTAATGCTGCCGTACGCCACCAACGCCAGGAAGATGATGCCCATCGTCTTCTGCGCGTCGTTGGTGCCGTGCGCGAGCGAGACCAGCGAGGCCGACCCGATCTGTCCCCAGCGGAAGCCCTGCTCCTTGGCATTCTCCTCGACCCCGGCGGTGATGCGGTAGATCAGCCAGGTACCGGTGGCGGCCACCAGGCACGCGACCACCGGTGCGAGAACGCCGGGGACGAGGATCTTGCTCACCACCCCGGACCACTCGACGCCGCCCATTCCCAGGGCGGCGATGGTCGCACCGATCAGCCCGCCGAACAGGGCGTGCGACGAACTCGAGGGGATGCCGAGCAGCCACGTCAGCAGGTTCCACAGGATGCCGCCGACGAGGCCGGCGAAGACGATGATCAGCAGCGCCTGCCCACCGGTGTCGCCGAGGTTGACGATCCCCTTGGCCACCGTCGCCGCCACCTCGACCGACAGGAACGCCCCCACCAGATTCAGTATCGCCGAAAGGATCACCGCCACCTTGGGTTTGAGGGCCCCGGTGGCGATCGAGGTTGCCATGGCGTTGGCGGTGTCGTGGAAACCGTTGGTGAAATCGAAACCCAGTGCCGTGACGACGACGACGAGAAGAACGACAAATTCTGCGTTCACTCTTCTGAGTCTGGTCGGACCGGACCCCGGCGAACCAGCCCCGCCTGGGTGTTCATGTTTTGTTCAACTCCCGTTACCGTCCGGGACGCACAGGGCCATCGAGATCGATGCCCGCTGTCGCCGCGAAACGCCCGCGGTAACCGACAATCGGAGTCGACGGTGATCGTGTTCGCGTCACCCGGACACCGCAAGATACCTATGCTTTCGACCGGTGGCACCTGCTGTGCCATCCCCGGCGGGAGGGGCGGACATGCTGGTGCTGGTGCGTCACGCGGACGCGGTCGCCACGAGTGCGTGGACCGGGCTGGAGGCGGACCGCCCGCTGAGCACCCTCGGCGACCGGCAATCCGTGCAACTCGTCGCCGCGCTCGCCGATGTCGAACTGTCCGTGTTGTTCTCGAGCCCCACCCTCCGCTGCCGGCAAACCCTGCAAGCGCTGTCGGTGGCCAGACGACTGCCGATCGTCGATCACCCGCTGCTCGCCGCGGACGCCCCGGTCGGCGACCTGCTGGCCGCATTCGATCGAGCCGACGACGCCGCCCTGTGGTGCACGCACCGGGAGGTGCTCGAGCAGCTCGCCGGCGTGGCCACCGAACACGGCGCCCACCGCTATCTGCCGACGGCGAAGACCGCCAAGGGCGGCGCGTGGATCGTGCACGCCGGCCGCGACCCCCGCTACATCGGACCGACTCCCCCCGGCTGACCGGCCCGTTCCGCACCCGGGCGGCTCGGCGACACGGCACCGCCATCGGACGGCGGCGTTGCCGCGGCGCCACGAATGGAGCACGATCGAGGCTGTGCGCAGACCGCGGTGGCCGGCAACGGCACCACCGGTCAGCGGTGGTGTCGAGGTACACGGACATCGGTTGCTGGCGGCGGAAACCCACCTGACCCTCGACGTGATCCGCACCGTGGCGTTCGAGTCCGGCCTCGCCGTGCACCTCGCGCTGACCGCCACCGGCGCCCCGGCCGAAATGGCACACCGGCAGACCCGGCCCCTGACCGACCCCGACGATTGGTCGGCCGAGTGGTCATACCTCACGGTGTGGGCAACGGTGGAGAACACCGATGCCGAAGCCGACCCGTATCTTCCGAGGCCGGACGTGCACGCCTGCGACGCGGGACGGTCCGTCTACCGCACCGAGCCGCGGTACTGGCTCGGCACACCCCCGATCGTGCGGTCGGTGACCCTCACCGCCGGGTGGCCGCAGATCGGTCTGCCCGCGACCACCGCGATCCTGGCCCTCGAACCGACCGATCAGCCGTCGATCGGGACCGGAGTCGGTGACAGGTAACGGAACCCGCCACTCGGAGGCAGGTGGTGGGCTCCTCGCACGACCCCCACAAGGGGCCGCTGGCATCGACCCGGAACCACGCCCGGGCGGTCAGTCGAGTGCGGGCGCGTGTGTCACCGCCTCGGGAAACCGGAACACGAGAGCATCGATGAGCCGATGCACCTCGTACAGTTCGCCGCGCTGAACCACAACCTCCGCCCGCACCCGGTTCGCGAGATCGCGCCGGTCACCTTGCCGGGCGGCGCCTCGAGGGCCTCGGCCATCTCGATGAGCTCCGAGAGAAGGCCGATTTCCATCACGACGTGGTCGAGGAAGGTGCGTGCCTGCGCGACATCCGCCTCGTCCGCCACGCCCGGGAAGGGCTATGTCTCGATCAACGAGGCGAGCCTGGCGGTCGCGGTGCGTTCGACGAGCAACGGGATGAAGTCCCGAATCCGGGTCCCCGCGAAGTGTGCGACCGCGCCCTCCACGGCGATCTCCACCGCCTCACGCGACGCGGTCGGAAACCGGTTCAGCAACCGCTCCGTGACCTGCGAAATCTGGCGGGCTTCTTCCGTGGAGTTCATACCGCAAAGCGTGCTCGGCCAAGACCGGCGGCGTCAATCCAGCCCACTTTCCTGTGACCAACGCCCCTTGTAGCGACGTTCCGGTGGGCCGGGCGGCGCCACTGGGTCGCCCATGCAATACCAGCGGAGACGGCGGCGGTCGGGCGTCGTCTCGGCTTTGCGGGCGGTGGCCGTCTTCTCGGATACGCCTCGTCGAGAATCGGGGGCTTCCCCTCAGATGTGGGCACCAGTTCCTATGCGGCGGGGGCCATTAGGTAGAGGGGCTCCGGGTGGGCGTGCGCCAGCCGGAGCGGCGTCGGCTCCGAACTGCCGGTGTGCACGAGGACCGTGGCACCGCGCACGGCCTCTCTGTGCGGGTCCGCCGGCCCCGACCTACCGGGATTTCCGCCGGCCCCGACCTACCGGGATTGAGGAGAATCGCCGGTCAGGTCACGGGTGCGATGGGGTTGCCCTGCCAGCGGCTGGACGGCGGGACGGTGTCGCCGCGCATCACCAGCGAGGCGGGGCCCACGGTGGAGCCGTCCCCGAGGGAGGCGGCGGGCAGTGCCACGCAGTGCGGTCCGAGGGTGGCTCCCGCGCCGAGGGTCACGGTGTCCAGGCTCATGATGCGGTCGTGGAACAGGTGGGTCTGCACGACGCAGCCCCGGTTCACGGTGGCACCGTCGTCGAGACGGACCAGATCGGCCTCGGGCAGCCAGTAGGTCTCGCACCACACGCCGCGTCCGAGGTGCGAGCCCATGGCCCGCAGCCAGGTGTTCAGTGCGGCGGTGCCGGTGGCCGCCCGCGCGAACCACGGCGCCGCCACCGTCTCGACGAAGGCGTCGCAGACCTCGTTGCGCCACACGAAGGAACTCCACAGCGGGTGTTCCACGTCCTCGATGCGGCCGACGAGAAGCCACTTCGCGGCCACGCACACCGCTCCGGCCACAGCGCCCGCGGCCATGAGGACGACGCCACCGAGTGCGGCCGCGGCGAGGTAGCCGACGCGGCCGACGAGGACCTCGAACCCGAACAGGACGCCGAGTCCGATCGCGAAGCTGATCACGACCGGGATCAGC
>SEEV01000837.1 GCA_004211695.1 Rhodococcus sp. (in: high G+C Gram-positive bacteria) | reverse complement strand
GACACCGTCACCTCCGTGGTGAAGTCCTTCACAGTCGGAGACCCACTCGATCACGACACCCTGATCGGCCCGATGGTCACCGCACACCATCAAAAACGAGTCCTGAACTACATCGAGACTGGCAAGTCGAGCACCGCCCGACTGATCACGGGCGGTGACGCAGTCACCGACCTCGACGGCTACTTCGTCGCTCCGACCGTCTTCGCTGACGTCGACAACAGCGACACCATTGCCCGAGAGGAAATATTCGGCCCCGTCCTGTCAATCATCAAATACGACGACGACGCCCATGCCATCCAGATCGCCAACGACAGCAAGTTCGGTCTGGGTGGGACAGTATGGTCCACAGACCCCGACCGCGCCGACGCCATCGCCCACCAGGTCAAGACCGGTACCGTCGGAATCAACTCGTACACCCTCGATCTCGGATCCCCCTTCGGCGGCGTGAAGGCCAGCGGACACGGGCGCGAACTCGGCCCCGAAGGTATCGACCCCTACCTGACCTACCAATCCGTCTACAAGACCTCTGCAGTCACCGGTTGAGCAACACACGGACCGACACGGCCACCGAGGTAACGCCCCATTACTCGCGCTGCCGTGGCATCAATGCCTCACCGGGACCGCGGCCACCCCGTCGTCAGTCGGCACAGCGGCGAATACATCCTTCCGGATTTCCAGTCGAGGCAGCGGGCCGGTGATCAGCCGCACGGGCTTTTCGACTGAGGATTTCGACGCGCCCGCACTTCCTCCTCAACACGCCGAAAGGTGAAGCACGTGCACCAGATCGAATTCTCCGACCAGCCCGGCCGCGCCCGGCGATCGCACTGGATGAACCATGTCGAACGCCACGCCGCCACCCTCAGTGACCGCGCCGCGATCCGGTTCGACGGATCGACCACCACATGGACCGAGCTTCGGAACCGGGTGCGTGCCTTGGCAAGGGCCTTGTCCTCACGAGGCATCGGCTTCGGCGACCGAGTAGCGATCATCACCGGGAACCGTCCGGAGTTCATCGAAACAGTGCTCGCTGCAAACCTTCTCGGTGCCCTTGCCGTTCCGGTCAACTTTCGGCTGACCGGACCAGAAACCGCCTACCTACTCGCCGACTCCGGCGCAAAGATCGCCATCGGCGACGAGCTGGGCACCCCGATCCTCGTGGCCGCCCTGAAAGACCTTCCCGAAAGCCCTCGGCTCGTCACCATCACCCACCCCACCAACGGATTCGAGCTCTACAGCGACCTCATCGACGAGACGAACACCGCGGCGGCGGCTCCGCTACCAGACGTCCCCGAAGACTCCCCCGCCCTGATCATGTACACCTCCGGCACCACCGGACGCCCCAAGGGCGCCGTGCTGACCCACCTGAACCTGCAGGCCCAGGGCGTCACCGTCACACGGGCCTTCCAGTACATGGACGAAGACGAGGTCAACCTGATCGCCTCCCCACTGTTCCACATAGGCGCAATCGGCTCCGTCGTCCCGACCCTCTTCGTCGGCGGCACACTCGTCCTCCATCCCACCCGAGCGTTCATCGCCGACGCGATTCTCGACCTGCTCGAAAACGAAGGCGTCACCAGCGTGTTCTTG
>SEEV01000836.1 GCA_004211695.1 Rhodococcus sp. (in: high G+C Gram-positive bacteria) | reverse complement strand
CCCATCTTGCGGCCGGGGTCGGGACCAGCGAAAGACGACCGCTGCACGATCATCCGACAGGAAGATCAACAGTCACGGCACCACCGTCGGCGTGTCACCGAAAATTAGGCAACAGGGTCAAATGGGCCGCCAAACGCGCACACCACCAACACCATCCACAACCCACCCAACCGCCGAAATGCACCATCCTTGTTCACTAACTGAACGGTATTGGGTCTAGACGGACACAGACCGGGAGCCGCCTGTGGACCTGGGCGCCTTTCGACGAATCGACATGACAATCCCGCCGCGCCGCCGTGGGATGGGGTTCGCGGGCGCCATGACCGGCGAGCTGGTCGACGAGGGGCGTGGGCGGTTCCGGGGTAGCTTCGAGCACGCAAATCTTGCTCTGGTGTATTTTTTAGCCGTGAACTTCTTTCTCGTCGTAGACTGCATCCATGCGGCTTCGAGGATCACATGACTGCTGAGGTTTCGACGGCGGGCTCGGACTCAATCGGCGACGACGGTGTCGATCGGGTTGAGCAGGCATGGGCGCGTGAACGCCCGGACATCGACGTCAGTTCCGTGGGAATCGTGACCAGGATCTGGCGCATTGCACGGCATTTGGAGCGCGAACGTGTCGAGCGTTTGGCCGAACTCGGCACTGACAGGGTCACGCTCGATGTCCTCGCGATGCTGCGCCGTGCCGGAAAGCCGTATCGGATGACGGCCGGACGCCTTTCCGAGGCGGCGCTGATTACTCCCGGGGGGATCTCGAACCGCCTGGACAAGCTCGAGCGCAGCGGACTGGTCAAGCGGAGCTTTCATCCGAAGGACCGTCGTCGGGTGGATGTGCAATTGACGAGGAAGGGTGTCAAGCTCGTCGATGAGGTCGTCTCCGACATCATGGATCACGAGTCTCGGCTCTTGGAGATCCTGGCCGGCGACGACCAGGCGGAGCTTCGGCGGCTCCTCAAGATCCTCCTGGCTCAGTTCGAGGATCCTGCGGTGGGGCTGGAGACCGACTGAGCCGGATCCCCGGGGCCTAAGCCGAGCGCGGTTCGGCGCAGCACGTCCATCCCGACGCTGCCTACGGCCAGAGCGCGGTCGTGAAATTGCCGCAGATCCGATTCAGGGTTGCGCCGGAGATAGTCGACGCGCAGTTGCTGCCATAGTCGCTGACCCACGGCGTATGACGGAGCTTGGCCGGCCTACCCCAGATACCGGTCGTGTTCGTGTCGCCGACTGATCTCGTCCAGTACGCAATGCTCGGCGTGCGGCGCGCACCCGGTCGGCGATACCGTCCGGTGAATAGTCGGTCACTACCCCGATGCGGGTCGCTTCCACCGGGTCCAGTTCGCAGCACGCGATCAGGTAGTTCTCTGCGATCCGGTCGACGAGTGTGGGAGTCCGGGCGGGGTGGGCCCTTGTTGGGCTCAATGGTGTCCGAGCTGCACGGGCCTGGCGAATCAGGCATCGGTCACGGTGCCGCCACGACCGCAGCGTCGAGCCGTGGGAACGCGTCGGTTTCGATGTCCCCGTGCACGTGTGCGGGGGCCAGTCCGTGCTTGGTGTAGCGATCGATATAGGTCGCAACCGTTTCCGCGGC
>SEEV01000324.1 GCA_004211695.1 Rhodococcus sp. (in: high G+C Gram-positive bacteria) | reverse complement strand
CCCATCTTGCGGCCGGGGTCGGGACCAGCGAAAGACGACCGCTGCACGATCATCCGACAGGAAGATCAACAGTCACGGCACCACCGTCGGCGTGTCACCGAAAATTAGGCAACAGGGTCTTCGTCGGTGACCACGATGTCGGAAGTCATGCCTCCAGCGTCGGCCCGGCGGAAGCCGCGCACATCCGTCTGCACGCGTCTCCTCATGTACGTATCGCGGACGATGACAGTGTCGCCGGATCGGGTCTACGTTCGGGTGATGCAGACCGACCGGAGGGACACGTCGATCGCCCCGCGGGACCTCCTGATCGCACTGGGCGTCGCGATCGTGCAGGTCGTCGGCAGTATCGGCGCCAACCACAACCAGTCGTGGGCGACGCCGTTGGACGCTGCCGGCGTCGTGTTGCTGGTGTGCGGTCCTCTCGCGCTGATCGTGCGGCGGCGGTTTCCCGTCACTGTCCTGCTCGTCGTCCTGGCCGTCACGGCCCTCTACGTCGCCCGGGGTTACGGGTACGGCCCGGTATTCCTGTCGCTCGTCGTCGCGTTTCTCGGCGCGGCGACAGCCGGGTCTCGTTGGCTCACCTATCCGGTCCTCGCGATCGGCTACGTCCTGATCGTCTTCGCCGTGCCGGCTGTGTCGCCGGCCGAGTCTCCGTCGTTCCCCGCCCTCACCGGCATCGCGGCCTGGCTGCTGGTGCTCCTCGCCGCGGCCGAGATCATCCGGCAGCGGCGAGGGATGCTCGACGCCCGCCGGCAACGCGCCGAGGCTGCGGAACGCGGCGCCCTGGAGGAGCAGCGCCGACGGGCCAGCGAGGAGCGGCTCGCGATCGCCCGCGAACTGCACGACGTTCTGGCGCACAGCCTCTCGCTGATCAACGTGCAGGCATCGGTCGCGCTCGAGCTGTGGGACAGCAGGCCCGAGCAGTCGCAGGAGGCGCTGTCGGCGATCAAGGTCGCGAGCCGCGACGCGATCGGCGACGTCCATGCGCTGCTCGCGTCGTTGCGGGGAGGCGAGGGCAGCCCGCCGATCGCGCCCACCGCCGGGATCGGGGACCTGGACGGTGTGGTCGAACGCGCCCGCGCCGCAGGTCTCGCGGTGACGACCGTCGTCGAAGGCACACCGAGGCCGTTGCCCGCCGTCGTCGACGTGGCCGCGGCGCGCATCGTCCAGGAGTCGCTGACCAACGTGGCCCGCCATTCCGGGGGCTCGTCGGCCGACGTGACGGTGTCGTACACGCCCACCTGCGTGCGCGTCCGGATCGACGACGACGGCCGGGGTCCTGTCGGCACGTCCCCCGGAGGGGGCGGAAACGGTATCCCCGGGATGCGGGAACGCGCACGCGCCCTGGGCGGTGAGCTGAGCGTCGGGATCGGACCGGGCGGCGGCTTCCGGGTGCAGGCGACACTCCCCTTCGGCGGCGACACGGCGGACCGGACATGACGATTCGCGTGCTGGTCGCCGACGACCAGGCCCTCGTGCGGGCGGGTTTCGCCGCCCTCCTCGACGCCCAGGCAGACATCACCGTGGCCGGTCAGGCCGAGAACGGCGACCAGGCGGTGAGCCTGACCCGTTCGCTGGTCCCCGACGTCGTCCTCATGGACATCCGGATGCCCGTGCTCGACGGACTGGAAGCGACCCGGCGTATCGCCGCCGATCCCGCGCTGTCCGACGTTCGGGTGGTGGTGCTCACCACCTTCGAACTGGACGAGTACGTGTTCGAGGCGATGCGCGCCGGGGCGACAGGTTTCCTCGTCAAACACACCGAACCCGCCGAACTGGTGCGCGCAGTGCGTGTGGTGGCCGACGGCGATGCCCTGCTGTCGCCGTCGGTGACCCGGAAGCTGGTCGCGGAGTTCGCGACCCACGCCAAACTGCCGCCGCACTCCACCCGCCTCGACGACCTGACCGACCGTGAACGCGAGGTGATGACCTTGGTCGCCGAGGGACTCACGAACGCCGAGATCGGTTCACGGCTGTTCCTGAGCCCGGCCACCGCCCGCACCCACGTCAGCCGGATTCTGCTGAAACTCGGCGCCCGCGACCGCACCCAGCTGGTGGTCATGGCGTACGAGTGGGGGCTGGTCCGGCCGGGCTGGCAGGACTGACTACGTGTGCGGACGTACGCCGGCAGGGTCAGGTCGACGCCAGGACCGCCTTCGACCGTCCCGGCATGAGGGCCGCGGCGACGACCGCGACCGCCACGAAACCGGCTCCCACGTACAGCGCGGGTGCGAGGGCGTCGATGTAGCCGGTCGGGGTCAGGCTGCCGCCGGCCCCCAGGAACACCGCGGTCAGGAGCGCGATACCCAGCGCGACACCGATCTCGCGGAGTGTCGCGTTGGTCGAACTGGCCGTGCCGTGGTCGGCCTCGGGCATGTCGGCGAGGACGGCGGTCGCGTTGGGCGCGAACGTCAGACCCATCCCTGCCCCGGCCATCACGAACGCGGGAATCATGCTGCCGTAGGTGGCGCCGGGAACGATGAGCGACGCCATCCAGATCAGCGACAGCCCCTGCAGGACCAGTCCGGTGACGAGGAGCGTCCGCACCCCCAGCCGCGGCGCGAGCAGGCCTGCGACGGGCGCCACCAGCATCGGTGCGGCCGTCCACGGCAGCGTCCGCAGACCGGCCTCGAACGGGGAGTACCCCATCACGATCTGGAGGTACTGCGACAGGAGGAAGACGGCACCCATCATTCCGAGCGTGAATGTCAGGCCGATGACGTTGGCGAGGGAGAACTGGCGGGACCGGAACAGTCGCAGAGGCATCACGGGGAAGGGTGTCCGCAGCTCGCGCACCACGAACGCGGCGAGCAACACCGCGAACGCGAGCAGCGCGCCGAGCACCGTGGTGCTGGTCCAGCCGTCGTCGTTGCCGTGGACGATGCCCCAGACCCCGAGGAACACGGCAGCGCCGGCCAGGACGACGCCGAGCGGATCCAGCGGCTGCCGCTTCCCCGTCGACTCACCGAGTGCGTAGAGCGCCAACGGGATCGCGACTGCCGCGACGGGAACGTTGATCCAGAACACGGCCTGCCACGACACCCCGTCGACGACGGCGCCGCCGACCACGGGGCCCAGCGCGACGCCGAGCCCCGACACGCCACCCCACACCCCGATGGCCAGTGCGCGCTTGGCGAGCGGCACGGCGCCGGCGAGCAGGGTGAGGGAGAGCGGCATGATCGCGGCCGCACCGACGCCCTGGAGGGCGCGCGCGGCGATGAGCATCTCGGAGGTGGTCGACAGCGCCGACGCGATCGAGGCCAGCGCGAAAAGCACTATTCCCCAGAGAAATACGCGACGGCGGCCGAGCCGGTCCCCCAGCGCCGAAAGGGTGAGCATCAACGTCGCGAAGGCGAGCGTGTAGGCGTTCATGAACCACTGCAGCTGCCCCACCGACGCACCGAGGTCGCGCTGGATCACGGGCAGGGCGCTGGTCATCACCAGGTTGTCGAGCGTCGCCATGAACATCGGTATCGAGGCGGCGACGATCGCCAGCCAGACCGGCACGACCCGGCCGCGGCCCTGCCTCGAGGGGGGCGCCGATTCGTGTTCCAGGCGTTCGGAGAGTGTCGTCATGACGGGTCCTCATATCCGAGTCGTGGGGTGCGGGCACGTGCGGGAAGCGTTGTAAGCATCAGATGATTACTTATTTCGAAGACTAGTAATCGACTGATAACATGTCAACATGGCATCGCCCGTGAAACAGACCCGGATGAGCGCGACCGAACGTCGCGAACTCGTACTGGCAGCCGCCTCCCGCGCGTTCGCCAGGGACGGCTATCACGGCACCAGCACCGACGCCGTCGCACGCGAGGCGGGGGTGTCCCAGCCCTACGTGGTGCGCATGTTCGGTTCGAAGTCACGACTGTTCGCCGACGTCTTCGACCGGGCGATGCGCCGGATCATGGACGCCTTCGAGCCCTGTTTCGACGATGTCGCCACCGACCCGGAGAACGACGAGTCGTGGCTTCCGATGGGCATCGCGTACACCGAACTGCTCGAGGACCGCGATCTCCTGCTCGTCATGATGCACGGCTTCACGTCCGGCGCGAACCCGGAGATCGGCGCCCTGGCGCGCGACTGGATGTCCCGGCTCTACACGCAGATCCGAACGCGCACGGGGTGCAGCCCCGAACGGGCCCGCACCTTCATCGCCAACGGAATGCTGCTCAACACCCTGCTCGCCATGCAAGTACCCGAGCATGCCGGGCAGGATCCGGCGCTCGAGGAACTGGCCGTGTGCGCGTTCGGCAGCACCCTGGACGCCGCGGCCTCCGAGAACTGATCCGTGATCGGCGATTTCCGCTCTTGATCTTGCTCATCGGACAGGCGGCGGGGCACGATGGAAGCGTGCGGAAGGGGCGTCGCCGTGGACCGAGCCGTTGAGTCTCGACTGAGCTATTCCGACCGGGAGGGTCACCACCACACCGTGGACCTCTCCCCCACTTCTGCGCGCGTCACGATCGGACGGTCGCCGGATTCCGATCTGCTCCTGACCGAGGACGACGAGGTCTCACGGCTCCATGCCGTCCTCGAATGCGTCGGCTCGCACTGGACCATCCTCGACGACGGGCTCTCCCGCAACGGCACCTTCATCAACGGCGAGCGGCTCGCGGGGCGTCGACGGCTCCGGCAGGGCGACAGCATCCGGATCGGTGGCACGAAGATCCGGTACCTGGAATTCGGCGGCGCACTCGACGAGGCCACCCGGATGGGCACCGACATGCCTGACGTCCGATCGCTCACCGACACCCAGCGGGCGGTCCTCACAGCCCTGTGCCGGCCGTACAAGCACGGCGCCGCGTTCGCGAACCCCGCCTCGAATCAGCAGATCGCCCAGGAACTGTTCCTCAGCGTCGACGCGATCAAGACCCACCTTCGCGCGTTGTTCGCGAAGTTCGGCGTCGGCGATCTCCCTCAGAATCAGAAGCGGGTCAGCCTGGCCGAGCGGGCCATGCGCAGCGGCATCATCAACGAGCGCGACCTCTGATCAGCCGACAGCCATCAGTTCGCGCTCGAGCGCGGCGGTCTCACCGTGGGCGATCCGCTCGACCAGGCCGATGATGGCGAGTGCGACGTCGGCCGCACGCTCGAGGATCACCGAGTGCCCCGCCCCGTCGACGCTCACGAGTTCCGAAGCGGGGAGCTTCGAGGCCATCGCGACCGAATGCTGGAGTGGGGTGAGCATGTCCACCGAGCCGCACAGGATCAGCGACGGGATGTGGGCCAACGCGGCGAGGGAGTGCCGCTCGTCGAATCCGAGCAGGGATTCGAGGAAGCTCGACATGGTCACCACCGACGTGGTGTTGGCCATTGCCGCGACCAGCGCCGCGAGGCGAGGATCGACAGCCCGGTTGCGGGCGCCTGCCGCGCGGGCGATCGCCGTGCAGACGGTGCGACCGACCCGCTTCGATCCGTGCACGACCCGGGGAGCGCGGCGCACCGCGGTGCGGAACAGCGACACTGCAGGGCTGCGCAGGTGCCGTCCGAGACCGGACTCGGCGAGATCGCACGCCGCGGTGGAGATCAGGGCCATGCCCACGATCCGCGAGCCGATGGTGTGCGGGTTCTGCCGGGTGTAGGACAGTGCGGTCATTCCGCCCATCGAGTGCCCGACGAGGACGACCGGACCGTGCGGTGCAACGGCGTCCAGCACGGACCCGAGGTCGCGGCCCAGCTGATCGATCGTGTAGGTGGCGGCCGCCGCTTCCCCGGACTCGCCGTGCCCGCGGTGATCGTAGAAGACCATGCGAACGTCGTTGCGCCAGAAGCGGACCAGCTGCTCACGCAGCGCCCACCAGGACTCGGTGCGCAGGCAGTGACCGTGAACGAACACCACCGTGGTGGCCGCATCGGGCGAACCGAACTCGCGAACCGCAAGAGGGACGCCGTCGTCGGTCCTGACCGTGAGACGACGACCTTCGTGCTCGTGTGCAACCGGGGTGTTCGACATGAGGTCCTCCTCGGTTTCTTCGCTCGCGGCCGGTGAAGCGTTACGTTCTTGCTCGTCCTCTACTTTGCCGCCCCCGCGCTACGGCGAACAGGACCCCCAGTGGTGGCCGGTGCACCCTGAGGTGTTGCCCATTCCACCCCTGAGGTGGGTGGACGCGGACACGCCGAAGCCCCCCGCTGCGGAGGGGTTCCCATCGGCGGAACTACCCGGTGCACCGACCGTCGAACATGCGGCGACCCGGAGGTGCCCGGGTGGAGGACCCCGGACTCGTCACCTCGTGAGTGCCGATTCCGGGTACCGCCGCGAGCAAGCGACCGGTCCGGGTCGCTCGCGACCGGAGCGATCTGTGCCGCGACTTCAGAATGGAGCGTCCGCCTCGGCGGAACCAGGCCCCCTGGGGGTGGGGACCCGTCACCCCCAGGGTTGCCCCTGGCCGCCCCCGAAGTCGTAACCGCCGACGCTCGCGCCGTCCGGACCGGCATTGATGCCGTCGATGGCGATCACGGTGCCGACGGCTGCTCCGCCGATGGTCACGGTGCCGCCCTGAGGATTCTGTCCGGGCGCGAGGTTGCTCACCGAGGGGTCGTCGGCGGGGGCGTCGGGGGCCGCCGACGCGATGCCGGCGCCGGCCGCGAGAACGAAAAACGCGGCCGCAACGGTGGCACCCGTGCGTGTCAGAACGGTGGAGAAGTCGAAGGACATCGACATGGAAGAACCTTTCACAGTGTGTGGTGGCGGGGAGGGCAGTACTGGACCCGAGGGGCCGGCACCTTCAGGTGACGGCCCCTCGGACTGTTCAGGAAGATCGCGTCGTCGCGACCCGGTCACCAGCAGATGATGAACCCGCAGTTCTGCGTGTTGTCCGTGGTGGTCGTTTCTCCGCCACCTGCCCCGCCGCCGCCACCGGCACCACCGGTCGCAGGACCGGCGCTGCCACCGGCACCGCCGTTGGCGCTGCCTCCGTTGGCGTTGCCGCCGTTGCCCACGTTCGTGTTCACCGTGGCACCGTCTCCGACTGCCGCGCCACCGATGATGACGCCGCCGGAGTTGTCGACGTTGCCGTCTGCGGAGCCGCCATTGGCGCTGCCGCCTGCGCCACCGGCGCCGCCCTGCGAGGTACCGGAGCCTCCGGCACCGCCGGCTCCACCGGGAGCAGGATCAGCGGAGGCAATTCCCGCTCCGGCCGTGAGGGCGAAGCCCGCGATGGCGAGAGCGGAAAGGGTGCGCTTGAGGGTGTGTGCCATGTGTGTGAATCTCCCTGTGTGGGTGGGGGTTTTGCTTGCCACATAAGAATGCGGCTTATTCACCCACCGAAACAGATACCCCAGGGGGCGCAACCGGCACCCCGAGGGATGACGCCACCCCACCCCCGTAGAGCCGTGTCTACAGCCGCATTTCGTAGGCGCCGTCGTAGTTCTCCACCTGCGCCCACACCCGCGAGAACCGCTCCGCGTCGACCACCGGGCGGCGTATCGCGCCGAGCGCCCACTTCTGCTGCGCCTCGGTGGCGGACGATTTGCCGTGCAGCGCAACGGCATAACCGGAGAAATCGCGGATCTGGAAATCGAAGATCTG
>SEEV01000032.1 GCA_004211695.1 Rhodococcus sp. (in: high G+C Gram-positive bacteria) | reverse complement strand
GTGCAGGTCTTCAAGGGCGTCGTGATCCGCCGTCAGGGCGGCGGCGTCCGCGAGACCTTCACCGTCCGCAAGGTCTCCTTCGGTGTCGGAGTCGAGCGCACCTTCCCGGTCCACAGCCCCAACCTGGCGCAGATCGAGGTCGTCACCCGCGGTGACGTGCGTCGCGCCAAGCTGTACTACCTCCGCGATCTGCGTGGCAAGGCTGCCAAGATCAAGGAAAAGCGCTGACCTTTCCGATGAGCCCGGCACTGCGTACTCGCGGTGCCGGGCTAATCTGATTTCGTGACAGATTCTTCGAAGGAGCGGGCATTGTCGTCGGAATCCGAGACCACCGGCGATTCGGCCGCCACTTCCACCGAGAACGGTGGCGCGGCGAAGCCCGAGAAGAAGCCCCGCTCCTTTCTTCGCGAGTTGCCGATCCTGATTCTGGTCGCGCTCGTTCTGAGTTTCCTGTTGCAGACGTTCGTCGCTCGGGTGTACCTCATTCCGTCGGAATCGATGGAGCCGACGCTGCACGGGTGCGCAGGCTGCACCGGCGACCGCATCGTCGTCGAAAAGATCGGTTACCACTTCGGTGAGCCGCAACCGGGTGATGTCATCGTGTTCCGCGGCCCCGATTCGTGGTCGCAGGACTTCGTCTCCACCCGGTCCTCCAACGTGGTGATCCGCGGTGCGCAGGAACTCGGCTCCCTCGTCGGACTCGTCCCCCCGGACGAGAACGACCTCGTCAAGCGTGTGATCGCTACCGGCGGTCAGACCGTCGAATGCTGTGACGACCAGGGGCGCATCCTGGTCGACGGCACACCGCTCGACGAGCCCTACGTCGTCATGGACTTCCCGTTCGTCCCCGGTTCCCAGACGTGCGACACGGCACTGAAGTCGGCGCGCTGCTTCGGTCCGGTCACCGTGCCCGACGGGCACGTCTGGGTGATGGGCGACAACCGCAGCAACTCCGCGGACTCGCGGTACCACGTCGGTGACGACATGCAAGGCACCATCCCACTCGACAATGTGATCGGTAAGGCTGTTTTCATCGCGTTGCCGCCGTCGCGGATGGGCACGATCAGTTCACCCGATATCCAGGGCAAGTGACTTCCTGGCCTCCACGCATCATCATTCGCAGGTCGTCCGGTCTGCGGACGATGGAGTCGGCCCTGGTCCGCAGCGGACTCGGGCCGGTGGCCGGTGTCGACGAGGCCGGCCGCGGGGCCTGTGCGGGCCCGCTCGTCGTGGCGGCGTGCGTCCTCGCGCCGAAGCCGTATCCGGCGCTGGCGCGGCTCGACGATTCGAAGAAGCTCACCGAACGCATCCGGGAAGAGCTGTTCCCGGCCATCACGAGATTGGCAGTGGCCTGGAGTGTCGTGTCCTTCCCCGCCGAGGAAGTCGACAGGATGGGTGTGCACGTCGCCAACATCGAGGGCATGCGGCGCGCCGTCGCCGGGCTCTCGACCACCCCGGGCTACGTTCTGACCGACGGCTTCCGTGTCCCGGGGCTCCCGGCCCCGTCGTTGCCGGTGATCGGCGGTGACGCCGCGGCGGCGTGCATCGCGGCGGCGAGTGTACTGGCCAAGGTGTCGCGTGATCGTGTGATGGTCGCGATGGACGAGACACACCCCGGCTACGGGTTCGCGATCCACAAGGGCTACGGGACGCCCGGGCACATGGCGGCGCTCGAGGAGTTGGGCCCGTGCCCGGAGCACCGGCGCTCGTGGTCGAACATCGCGGCGCTGCTGCACCGGGTGGATAACAGTTCCGAAAGTGCGAGATGATGACAATTCACACCAGAGCAGGAGGACTCCGAGACCGATGAGTGCCGAGGATCTCGAGAAGTACGAAACCGAGATGGAGCTGTCGCTCTACCGTGAGTATCGGGACATCGTCGGTCAGTTCTCCTATGTCGTGGAGACCGAGCGCCGGTTCTATCTGGCCAACTCGGTGGAGTTGCTGCCGCACAACGCCGACGGTGAGATCTACTTCGAGCTGCGGATGTCCGACGCGTGGGTGTGGGACATGTACCGTCCCGCCCGGTTCGTGAAGTATGTCCGCGTCATCACGTTCAAGGACGTGAACATCGAGGAGCTCGACAAGCCGGACCTGCGGCTCCCGGACAACGGGTTGTCCTGACGGCTCGAATATCGCGTCCGCGTACGATCATCCGATGACCGGACGGAGGCGCGTGGCGCTGGCTCTCGGTAGCGGCGGCGCCCGCGGGTACGCCCACATCGGAGCGATCCAGGTACTCGAGGAGCGCGGATTCGACATCGTCGGAGTCGCGGGATCGTCGATGGGCGCCCTGGTGGGTGGCCTCCACGCCGCGGGAAAGCTCGACGACTTCACCCGGTGGGCGGTGAGCCTGACGCAGCTCGACGTGGTGCGGCTCCTCGACCTGTCGGTGTCCGCGCCCGGCGCGATCCACGCCGAGAAGATCCTGCAGCGGGTCCGGGAGATCCTCGGTGAGGTCCGCATCGAAGACCTTCCGATTCCATACACCGCTGTCGCTACCGACCTTGCCGCGGGCCGGTCCGTCTGGTTCCAGCGCGGACCCGTCGACGCGGCCATCCGCGCATCGATCGCCATCCCCGGAGTCATCACGCCGTACGTGCTGAACGGCCGCGTACTCGCCGACGGCGGCGTCCTCGACCCTCTGCCGATGGCACCGCTCGTCTCCGTCAGCGCCGACCTGACCGTCGGGATCAGCCTGGGCGCCGAGGATCGAGACGGTCGCTCCCTGGCCCCGGAAAACGTCAGCGCGGAACCGCGGCCGGTCGACGAATGGATGTCACGCTTCCGTCGGAGCGCCGCGCAACTCCGTGACCTGGATATCGTCCGGTCGGTCGTCGGACGGTTCGGCGCCCCGCACACCGAGCCGGATCCGTCGGACGAATCCGACGGTCAGGTGATCGGCGATCAGCCCGTGGTCGAGGGCGAGGCCGTGGCAGTCCCGAAGTTCAGCCGGTTCGCGGTGATGAACCGCTCGCTCGACGTGATGCAGGCGACGTTGGCGCGCTATCAGCTGGCCGCGTACCCACCGGACGTCCAGGTGCGGGTGCCCCGGACGGCGTGCCGGAGTCTCGACTTCCATCGCGCAGCCGAGATGATCGAACTGGGTCGCGTGCTCACCGAGCGTGCGCTCGACGACGCCGGACTCACCTCGACAGCCGCTGCGTCTCCGGTGGACTCGGACAGCGACACGGCGTGATACACGGAAGGGCCGGTACCGCGAATGCAGCACCCCCTCCCGTTACACCGTGTCAGTTCGAGGCCGGAGCCCGGGGGCGGCACCGAGATCACCCGCCGGCTCGTCGGTGTCACCGTCCACGTGATCGACGTGCTGGGGTGCCACGAGCAGGCAGAGGATGCTGACCGCGCACATTCCGATCAGGAGTCCGATCACCGGCCACACGCTGCCCGTCGCCTGGTACATGAGCGTGGAGACCAGCGGCGACAGCCCACCGAAGATCGCGCCCGCACCCTGGTAGGCGAGGGAGATGCTGGTGTACCGGGCCTGTAGGCGGAACATCTGCGACAGCACCGCCGCGAGCACCGCGACCGCCAGCAGTCCGTAGATCACCACGCGGATCCGGCCGACTTTGTCGCCGAGCCACGCGACCCCGAGGGTGGCGATCAGCTCGAGCACCGCGGCGACACTGAGCGCGTTGAGGACGAGCGTCTCGGACAGCCCGACGTCCGGGTCGGTGGCGTAGGCCGTGATGAACTTCGTCACGAGGTAGTAGCCGCCGACGGCCACGGACAGAATGCCCATGCCGAGCAGGATCGGACGCCAATTGGTGACGATCGCGTACTTCAGGGGCAGCGCCTCGGGTGTGGTCGCCGTCTGCACCTCGGATTCGAAGACGGGGGATTCCTCCACCTTCAGTCGCACGTGCAGTCCGACACCGATCAGCAACCACGAAATCGGCCCGCTTGCCGGGGGAGATGCTGCCCAGTTCGGCTTCGCGGCCGAGTGCGCGGGCCCCGTTCAGGATGTGGGCGGTGAGGGCCTGGGCGGCTGTCAGTCGCAACGCGTTCGAGCCGAGCTGATGGCCCTGGCGGGTGATGCGGGTGACGGCGGCCTCGATGGCTTCGAGTGGTTTGGGCTCGGCAACAGGTGCGTCGGAACTGATCGTGATCGGCACGTCGGCTTCGACGAATTCGCCCAGGGGATTGAATCGCTCACCCGGGGTACCGATGGCCGCCGTCACGCCCTCGCCCCAGTTGTAGTAGTGCTGCGGCTGGTTCACGGGGTGGACGCCCAGCGCGTTCATGCGCGTGATCTGCTCGGGGGTCGGCAGTCCGCGAGCGGGACCTCTACGACGTGATCGCCGCGATCCGTGCGGAACCCGGAGTTCGGACCGTCGACACGCTGTACTACGCCGACGTCATCAAGGGAATCTTCATGCCCAAGAGTGCCTTACGGGCCGACGTTCGGCTGGATTCGAAAGACGTCGCGCTCGTCGAGTTGCTGGAGAGGAACGGGCGGATGCCGTTTCTCGAACTTGCCGAGCGCACCGGACTCTCACCCAGCGCCGCTCGCAATCGAACCACCTGATCGACAGCACCGCGTTGCGGGTCGGCGCCGTCGTGAAGCGTCGTGGTGGCGGCAGAACACTCGCCATGGGCATCGGCGTCAGCCTCGGCTCGCGCGACCGGGAGGCGTGCGAGCAGATCGAGGCCCTGCCCGGCATCGAATTCCTGGCGCGGACGCTCGGCAGATTCGATCTGATCGGCACCGTTGCCGCCGATTCTTCGGGCGACCTCTACTCGCTCGCGGAACACATCCGCACGATCGGTGGCGTCGTGGCTCTGGAGACGTGGACTCACCTCGAGGTGTTCAAGGAGCACTACGCCCGGAGCCTCGACGTGCGGGGATAGGGCCGGAAGTGGGCCACTTCGGCCGGGCAACTGTGAGACGATCGGCCGATGCGCCTCGGGTTGCACGCACTCGGAATCGGCGCCGGCGCGCAGCGCTCGGTGATCGACGCGGTCGCGGTTGCCGCCGAGAACAGCGGATTCGCCACGCTGTGGGCGGGCGAGCACGTGGTGATGGTCGACCGGTCCGCGTCGCGGTACCCCTACGCGGACGACGGACGGATCGCTGTTCCCGCCGTGGCGGATTGGCTCGATCCGATGATCGGGCTGAGCTTCGCCGCCGCTGCCACCCACACGATCGGCCTCGCAACTGGTGTGTTGTTGCTGCCCGAGCACAATCCCGTGCTCATGGCCAAGCAGGCGGCGACACTGGATCTGATGAGCGGCGGCCGGCTGACACTCGGGGTCGGCATCGGCTGGTCCCGGGAAGAATTCGACGCCCTCGGCATTCCCTTCGCGCGTCGAGGTGAGCGCGCTGCCGAGTACGTCGCGGCGATGCGCACGCTGTGGCGCGACGACGTCGCGTCGTTCGACGGCGAGTTCGTCCGTTTCGATTCGGTGCGGGTCAACCCGAAACCCCCGCGCGATCGCCGGCTTCCCCTCGTCCTCGGGGGAAACAGTGACGCGGCGCTGCGCCGGGTCGCGGCGTGGGGCGACGGCTGGTACGGGTTCAACCTGGACGGCGTCGACGCAGTCACCGAGCGTATCCGGATACTTCACGACCTGTGCCGGGACGCGGGGCGTGACCCCGGGGAGTTGCGCCTGGCCGTCGCCCTGCGGGAAGTGGATCCCGCCGACGTCGACGCCCTGGCCGGCGCGGGCGTCGACGAACTCGTCCTCGTCGAATCGCCACCCGAGGATCCGCGTCAGGGCGCGGAGTGGGTGGGAGCACTCGCACGCCGCTGGATGCCCGCCGTCGGCTGACGCGACATTTTGCCGGCTTGACAGCCCTGAGCTGCGGGTTTCGCGCGCGGATCCACCATCTGGAGCCGAGTTGTCCACAACCTGTGCTCCATCCACAGCCCACTGTCTTCGCCCAGTTCGGGCGGAAATTTCGGAGCCACTGTCGGGCACGGTGATGCGAGGCGCGGTTCGCATCGGTGGGCCGCCGGGGGACGGGGTGGAGGCTGCTGTGGCGCACAATCTCGCGCTGGGTGCACATGGGGAGGATCTGGCCGCCCGGTATCTCACCGAGGCGGGCATGGAAATCGTCGACCGCAACTGGCGATCCCGATACGGCGAGGTCGATCTCATTGCGGCAGAGGGAGACTGGCTCGTCTTCGTCGAAGTGAAGACGCGGCGCGGCCTGGGGTACGGCAGTCCGGCCGAGGCGGTGACGTTCTCGAAGCAGCGAAGGATCCGGTTGCTGGCGGTGGAGTGGTTGCGGGACTCGGGCCGGCACTGGTCGCGGGTGCGGTTCGACGTGGTCGCGATCATGATCGGGCACGGTCCGCAACCGCAGATCGAGCACGTCCGGGATGCGTTCTGATCGCGCTGGGGCGAGCGCATTCGGTGGCGGTGACCGGGGTGGACGGTCAACTGGTCGAGATCGAGGCCGACATCGGCCGCGGCCTTCCCGCGGTGCATCTGGTCGGCTTGCCGGACACCGCGCTGCAGGAGGCACGCGACCGGATCCGGGCTGCGGTGGCGAATTCGGGTGAGGAGTGGCCGGATTCGAAGGTGATCCTCGCACTGTCGCCGGCGACGCTGCCGAAGGTCGGTTCGGTTTATGATCTCGCGCTCGTCGCTGCCGTGCTGGATGCGGCCAAACAGGTGAAGAGGCAGCGGCTGCGCGAGACCGTCCTGCTCGGCGAACTGGCGTTGGACGGGCGGCTCCGGTCGGTCCGCGGGATTCTGCCGGCGGTGCTGGCCGCGAAGAACGCGGGCTGGGCCACGGTCGTGGTTCCGGCGCAGTCGTTGCCCGAGGCCGGGCTCGTGGGCGGTGTGGAGGTGCTCGGCGCACACGATCTGAGGGCGGCGATCGCATGGCTGCGGGAGGAGCGTGATCTCGAGTATCCGGAGCCGGTGGAGTGGATCGCGCAACCGGTGCGTGCGGATCTGAGTGAGGTCGTGGGTCAGGCCGAGGCGCGCTGGGCCATCGAGGTGGCGGCAGCGGGAGCGCATCACCTGATGCTCACCGGGCCACCCGGGGTGGGGAAGACGATGCTGGCGCAACGTCTTCCCGGTGTGCTGCCGCCCCTCACCGAGAGCGAATCGCTGGAGGTGACGGCAATCCACTCCGTGGCAGGTCTCCTGCCGCCGGAACGTCCCCTCATCGACGTGCCACCGTTCATCGCGCCGCACCACACCGCGTCCGTGAGCGCTCTCGTCGGCGGCGGAAGCGGTGTCGCGAAACCGGGCGCGGTCAGTCGCGCCCACCGGGGGGTGTTGTTTCTCGACGAGTGCGCCGAGATCGGAACCAAGGTGCTCGAAGCCCTGCGAACCCCGCTCGAGGACGGCGAGGTCCGGATCGCGCGGCGGGACGGGGTCGCGCGGTATCCGGCGCGTTTCCAGCTGATCCTCGCGGCAAATCCGTGTCCGTGCGCACCCGCCCGGGAAGCAGACTGCGTCTGCGCCCCAACCGCCCGGCGACGCTACCTCGGGAAACTGTCGGGACCGCTGATGGACCGGGTCGATCTGTGGGTGCGGATGCAGGCCGTCGCGACCGGCGCGTTCATCGACGACGTCGGGGAGAGCACCGAGGACGTCCGGCTGCGGGTGGCCGAGGCACGGGCGGCCGCCGGGGAGCGGTGGAGCGACTACGGGTGGCGCACCAATGCCGAGGTGCCCGGCCCGGCGCTGCGGCAGAAGTTCCGGTTGGCGCGGCCCGCGCTGGCGCCGGTGGAGCGGGCGTTGCGGAAGGGGCTGATCACGGCCCGAGGGGCCGACCGTGCCTTGCGGGTCGCGTGGACCGTCAGTGATCTGGCGGGGTTGGATATGCCGGGCCCCGAGCAGGTGGTCACCGCATTGGGATTTCGTGATCGGAGCTTTCAGTGACGGTGGAAAGTCGGAGTGACGCAATCGGTTCCGGTGGGTCGCCTGATCCGCGCCGGTTGGCGTGGGCGTATCTGTCGAAGGTGGTGCAGGGGCCGTGCCCGGCGCTGACGCGGCTCGTCGAGGAGGTGGGGCCGGAGGAGGCCGCGCGTGCCGTCCGGGAGCGTGATCTGTCGGAGATGCTGGGGGAGCGCACGGTTGCCCGTGCGCATGTGGATACGTCCGCGCACGATCTCGAACTGGTGGCGGGGATGGGTGGCCGGCTGGTGACGCCGGACGACGACGAGTGGCCGCAGTGGCGGCTTCTCGGTTTCGGGAATCTGTCCCGATCGCGGGACGAGGGCCCGCCGCTGGCGTTGTGGGTGCTCGGTGTGCGGCCGGTGGCCGAACTGACCGATCGGGCGATCTCGATCGTGGGGACGCGGGCGGCGAGTGGGTACGGCGAGCACGTGACTGCGGAGATTGCGGGTGATCTCGCCGTCGACGGGTGGACCATCGTGTCGGGTGCGGCGTTCGGCGTCGACGGCGCCGCGCATCGTGCGGCGTTGGGTGTCGGGGGCCTGACGGTGGCGGTGCTGGCGTGCGGCGTGGATCGTGCCTATCCGGCGGGGCACGCCCGCATGTTGCGGCAGATCGCGCAGAACGGCGCGGTGATCAGTGAGTACGCGCCGGGGACGACACCGGCGAAACATCGGTTCCTGGCACGGAATCGGTTGGTGGCGAGCCTGTCCGACGGGGTGGTCGTGGTGGAGGCCGGGTGGCGCAGCGGTGCGCGGAACACGGCGAGCTGGGCGCGGAAATTGGGGCGTCCGGTGATGGCGGTGCCCGGTCCGGTGACGTCGGCGTCGTCGACCGGGTGCAACCGGATGATCCGGGAAGGCGAGGCGCGGTTGGTCACGAATGCCGGCGACGTGGTGGAGGAGGCCGGGCCGATCGGGCTGCGGGACGGCCTCGACGAGGTGCGTGATCTCGATGCGCTGTCCGGTGACGCACTGCTGGTGTACGAGGCGTTGCCGGCGGTCGGACCGCGCGGGGTCCGGGAGCTGTCCGAACTGTCCGGAGTGGCGGTCGAGCAGGTTCGCGCCGTGCTGCCGTTGCTGGAGATGGACGGTTTCGTCGAATCCGACGACACGGGATGGTCGCGGCAGAGGTGAGTTCCCCGAAGTGCGAGTCGCAGCGCCGGATCGACGAGGATCTGGAGTAGAACTTTTGTATAACGCACCTCACAACCGCATGCGACCACAGGAGTCCAGCGTCACGTAAGGAGTGAAACATGGGGTCAGCCGAGGACTTGTGGCGGAACTTCGTCGCGCAGGTGTTGAGCCTGTTGATCGGTGCCGGCTCGTAGAGGAGCACTCTGCCGGCATCCAGCCCACGGTCTCGCCGGGCTGGTTGTTCCCCGAAACGATGTCCGAGGCTCCGGTGATGGGACGTCAGTCCGCGCCAGGAGCCCCCTGGCGAGATTGGCCGTGTTCGGGGACGCCCGAGCGAGGCGGTGACCGTCGGGGGATACCGGCGGCTCAGCTGCAGCGGTCTACCTCCAGTGTTGGTCGTCGCCGAGCAACAAGATGATTCGATCCCCACGGCCGGGTGCCCGCGTCGGTAAGTGACCATGCGGCACGGTGTCGGAGGGCGGTTCTGCATGCTCGCATGCCGGCGGATGCGGTGGGGAACTGTCGATCGGCTTCGGTGCCGAGCGCCGAAAAGGCGTCTGACCGCCTCGGTGTTGACAGCAGTGGTGTTGGGGGTCACTATTCTGCATAGTTGACATGACTGTCACGTCACAATAATTGTGATGCCGGAGGAGGCAGGATGACCACGTCCATTTCCGATATGCGAGAACTGGGCCGACGGGTGAGCAACTGGGGGAGGTGGGGCGCCGACGACGAGCGCGGGACCACGAACCTCATCACGCCCGAGCGGGTGGCGGCAGCCGCGGCGCTGATACGGACCGGCACGATCTTCGAATTGGGTATCCCACTCGACAGCGAGGGACCCCAGCCCGGCGGGAATCGGATCAACCCGATCCGGTTGATGGCCGAGAACGGTCAGGAGCAGGTGCTTCCCGGCGGCTTCAAATGGGCTGACGACTACGTCTTCATGCCGCTGCAGGCGGGCTCGCAGTACGACTCCCTGTCCCACGTCCACTACGACGATCAGCTCTACAACGGTCACCCGGGTTCGGGGGTTACCGTCAAGGGGGCCGACAAGTGCGGAATCCACACCCAGGCGAAGGGCATCGCCGGGCGCGGCGTGCTGCTCGACATCGCCCGGGCGCGCGGCGTGGACTGGCTCGAAGCCGGGTCCGCGATCACACCGGACGAACTCGACGCCGTCGCCGCCGCTCAGAACGTCGAGATCGGCCCCGGCGACATCGTGCTGATCCGAACCGGTTGGCGCGCAAAGTTCCTCGCCGATCATGACCCCGCCGGGTTCATGGCCGGCGAGCCGGGCCTGAGCCTGTCGTGCGCGTCCTGGTTGCGTGAGCGGGACGTCGCGGTGGTGGGATCGGACAACTGGGCGGTCGAAGTGATGCCCGGCGAGAACCCCGGGGCGCTGTTCGAGCTGCACATGGTGCTCATCCGGGACATGGGCATGACCCTCGCCGAGCTGCTCGACTTCGAGGAGCTTTCCGCTGCCTGTGCCGCCGACGGCACCTACGACTTCTTCTATGCCGGACCTCCCCTGCAATTCACTCGCGGCGTCGGGTCCCCGATCAACCCGCTCGCGATCAGGTGAGCACCGACGTCAGCATCGCCACCCCATCAGTGCCAAGGAGAAACCGAATGCTGGTCAGCGACATCGTCGAGTACGGCGCGCGCAAACATCCCGAACGGATCGCGCTCCGATTCGAGGACGAGACAGTCAGCTACGCCGCGTTGCGTGATCGCAGCCGTCGCCTGGCGGGCGCCTTGCTCGGCGTCGCCGCCCCCGGCGACCGGGTCGCGATCCTGTCCGCCAACTGCACCGAGTACTTCGACTGCTACTACGGCGTGCCGATGGCCGGGATGGCGCTGACGATCCTCAACTTCCGGCTGCATCCCGATCAGATCGCGGCGCTGATCGAGCATTCCGGTGCGACGGTGCTGGTCGTGGCCGCCGACCTCGCGCCCGTGGTCGAGCAGATCCGGGACCGGATCCCGTCGGTGCACACGGTGGTCTCGATCGGCGACGCCCCTGGAGTGATCGGTTGGGACGAGTTCGTCGGTTCCGTGCCCGCGCAGGCGCCGGCGGTGCGCCCGGCGCCGGACGACATCGCGTGGCTGGTCTACACCAGCGGCACCACCGGCACCCCGAAGGGCGTGATGATCAGCCACCGCAACCTGGTCGGTGGCATCACCTCTTCCGCGCTGCAGTGGGCACTGCCGGAGGACACGGTTTTCCTGTTCTGCTTCCCGCTCTGCCATGTCGGCGGATACGTCACACTGCTCAACCACCTGATGGGCAGCACAGTCGGCATTCTCCGCACCTACGACAATGCGACGTTCCTGCGTCTGGTCGAGCAGTGGCAGGTCACCCAGACCGGCCTGGCACCCACCATGATCAACTTCCTCCTGCAGGACCCCACGCTCGAGGACCACGACCTCGGCTCGCTGCACGCGATCGGATACGGCTCGTCGGCGATCCCGGCGCAGGTGCTGCGTCAGGGACTCGAACGTCTCGGCTGCGATTTCTACCAGGGCATGGGGATGACGGAACTGGCCGGCAACGTGCTGCATCTCGACTACGAGGCGCACCGGCGGGCCGCACGTGGCGAGAGCGCGCTGCTCGCCGCGGCGGGAAAACCCATGCGGCTGGCGGATATCCGCATCGTCGACGACACGATGCGGGACGTGCCCTCCGGTCAGGTGGGGGAGATGGTGGTCCGCGGCGACCAGGTGATGGCCGGCTACTGGCGCGATCCGGACGCAACGGCCGCCGCGTTCACCGACGGCTGGTTCCACACCGGCGACCTGGTGCGCCGCGACGAGGAGGGATTCGTCTACATCGTCGACCGGAAGAAGGATCTGATCATCAGCGGCGGCGAGAACGTCGCCTCCCTGACCGTCGAGCAGGCTCTGTACCGCCATCCCGCGGTCGCCGAAGCTGCAGCCATCGGCGTCGAGGACGACACCTGGGGTGAACTGGTTTGCGCGGTCGTCGTTCTCCGCGAGGGCGCCACCGCCACCGCCGACGACATCATCACCACCTGCCGCGAACAGCTCGGCGGATTCCAGGTACCCCGGCGGGTCGTCTTCGTCGACACCCTCCCCAAGAACGTCACCGGAAAGATCCTCAAACACGACCTGCGCGAGCGCTTCTCCGGCGCGACCGTCTGACCCTCACCACCGCTCGGCGGCGACGAATCCCGTCGCCGCCGCTCAGCGCTGCCGAAAACACCTGAACCGGAGCTGTTTCCGGACCCCACCCCTCACCGTAATGGAGCGACCGTGAACCGTATCCTCGCCGTGGGCTGACCGCCCTGTGCGCCACCGCGGCCCTGACCGCATGTTCGGGCCGCGAAGCCGCGACCGCCGCAGGCGACTGCGACCCCGGCATCACCGACACCGAGATCCACTTCGGCACCAGCCTGGTGCAGTCGATCGCCGGGCCGCAGGCGACCGCGGCATCCGCCCTGTTCGACGAGATCAACGCCGCGGGCGGCGTCGCCATGGGCGATGGCAAGTCCCGCACGATCGTCTACAGCGCACTCGACGACGGATACGACCCGGCGCGCACGGTCAGCAACGTCCGGTCGCTGGTCGAACAGCAGCAGGTGTTCGCGATCCACAACCTGATCGGCACCGCCTCGACTCTCGCCGTCGTCGACTACCTCACTCAGAAGAACGTCCCGCTGGTGTTCCCGATGACCGGCACCGACGAGCTGCTCGCCACGCTCGATGCACGCCCCGTCGTGGCCGGCGCGGTCAACCCGCAGACCGACTGGGAGGTCGCGGAGCGGGCGAAGCAGATCCTGCGTGATCATCCGCAGGCGAAGATCGCGGTGTTGTATCCCAACGACAGCTTGGGTAACGGCAGCCTCGAGTCGTTGAAATCCGCCCTGGCAGGGAGCGGTACGCAGATCGTCGCGCAGCAGTCCTACGAACAGACCACTCCGTCGGTGGATTCGCAGGTGGTCAACCTCGCGAACTCGGGCGCCGATGTGTTCGTCAACTTCGCGACCGCGAACTTCGTCACCCAGTCCCTGAAGAAGGCCCACGAGTTGAGCTGGAAGCCGGAGACCTACATCTACTCCGGCGCCACCGACACCAACTTCGTCCTCGCCCCCGCCGGTCTCGACGCCGCCGAGGGCGTGCACTCCTTCTATTGGATCTACGACGTGAGCAGCACCGACCACGACCAGCTGGCGGGTGTACAGCAGTGGCGGGCATTCGCCGATCGCCACGCCGGCGAGATCAAGGCCACCGACACCATCGCCGCGACCGGCTACAACACCGCTCAGCTGCTGGTCGCCGCCCTCGAGCAGATGAAGGGATGCACCCGCGCCGACCTGCTCGACGCCGTCCAGAATCTGCACGGGGTCACCACCGATCTGTCCATCGACGGCGTCACCTTCGACACCAGCGCGGAGTACCCGTACGCGATCACGTCGATGGCCCCGATGACCTTCCGCGACGGCAGCTGGCACTACGACGCTGTGATCACGCGCAGCGCCGAGCGATGACCGCCGGTGTGCCCGCGCTGCACGTGAGCGACGTTCGACTGCGATTCGGCGGCGTCGTCGCCCTCGACGGGCCGTCGTTCACGGTCGAGCCCGGGCAGATCGTGGGGCTGATCGGGCCGAACGGCGCGGGCAAGACCACCCTGTTCAACTGCATCAGCAGGTTGTACCAACCGGATTCGGGTCGAATCACTTTCGGCGACACCGACCTGCTCGCACTGGCGGCGGACGAGGTTGCCGACGCCGGCATCGCGCGCACGTTCCAGAACATCGGGTTGTTCCCGACAATCTCGGTGCTCGACAACATCCTCACCGGGGCGTACTCGCGCACCCGGGCCGGTTTCGTCGCCACCGCGCTGGGGTTGCCGCGCCCCCGCCGGGAGGATCGTCGTGAACGTGAGGAGGCCTGGGGTCTGCTCGAATCGATGAACCTGACGCGGGTCGGCCGTGAACCGGCCGGCAATCTGTCCTACGGCACGCTCAAGCGAGTCGAACTGGCGCGGGCGCTGATGCAGCGACCCCGGCTGTTGATGCTCGACGAACCGGCGAACGGCCTGATCCACGAGGAGGTCCTCGAACTCGCCGAGACGGTCCGCCGGCTCCGCGACGAACGCGGGTTCTCGGTGCTGCTCGTCGAGCACCACATGGCCATGGTGATGTCGATCTCCGACCGGGTGGTGGTGCTGAACTTCGGGCAGAAGATCACCGAGGGCGAGCCGTCCGAGGTCGCCGCCCACCCCGAGGTCATCGAGGCGTACCTGGGCGGTGCGGCATGAACCTGCTCACCGTCGAAAACCTCCATGCCCGGTACGGTCGCGCGGAAGTGTTGCACGGCATCGACTTCCAGGTGCCTGCCGGAGAGGTGACCGTGGTGCTCGGCGCGAACGGCGCCGGGAAGACGACCATTCTCCGATCGATCTGCCACATGGTCCGCACCAGTGGTCGGATCACCTTCGACGGCCGCGACATCACCGGTATGCGCACCGACCGGATCGCCCGGCTCGGCGTGGCCCACGTCCCCCAGGGGCGCGGCACGTTCGGGGACCTGACGGTGGAGGAAAACCTCCGCATCGGTGGGTACACGACCGCGGCCGCGACCACCGACCGGGCGATCGAGCACTGGTACGACTTCTTCCCGCGGTTGCGGGAGCGACGCCGGCAACAGGCGGGTGGGCTCAGCGGCGGCGAACAACAGATGCTCGCGATCGCCCGTGCGCTGGTTGCAGGTCCACGGCTGCTGCTGCTCGACGAACCCTCCCTCGGCCTTGCCCCGCGCATCACCCAGGAGGTGTTCCACGTGCTCGGCCGGATCAGTGAGGAGACCGAGACCACGATCCTCGTCGTCGAACAGAACGCTCACCTGGCCGTCGAGATCGGAACGTCCGCAGTGCTCGTCGACGCCGGTCGTGTCGTCGCCCAACGCCCCGCCGCCGGATTGGGGCACGACGAGTCGGTGCGGCGCGCCTACCTCGGCTACTGAGCAGGAGAGTGATCATGGAAGTCTTTCTTCAACAATTGGTGGACGGGCTCATGTGGGGTGCGCTGTACGGCGCATTCGCGCTGAGCATCGTCCTGGTCTACCGGGCGTCGGGGATCGTGAACTTCGCCCAGGGCGAGATGGCCATGTTCTCGGCGTTCTTCGCGTGGCAGTTCCACCAGTGGGGTGCGCCGTTGTATCTCGCCGTCCTCGGCGCGATGGCGGTCGCATTCGTCGGCGGCGCCGCCACCGAGCGGGTGCTGATCCGGCCGCTGGCGTCCTCACCGAACCACATGCCGCTGGTCATCATCACCCTCGGCCTGATGCTGGTGCTCAACAGCGCCGCCGGGTGGATCTGGGGTGTGCAGAGCAAAGAATTCCCGTCGTTGGCGTCGGGACCGGTGCTCGCCGTCGGTCCGGTCGTGATCTCCCGGCAGTCCCTGGTTGTCGTCGGCGCCGTCGTCGTGGTCGCGGCACTGCTGTTCGCCCTGTTCCAGTGGACCAAGGTGGGTCTGGCGATGCGGGCGGCGGCCGCCAACCCCGACTCCGCGCAATTGGTCGGGGTGCCCGTCGGCCGGATGCTGATGATCGGCTGGGGACTGGCCGCGACCATCGGCGCACTCGCCGCCTCCCTCGCGGCGCCGCAACTGTTTCTGCAACCGAACATGCTCGTCGCCTCGCTGATCTACGCGTTCGCGGCCGCGGTCCTCGGCGGGCTGGACAGCCCGGTCGGGGCACTCGTCGGCGGCCTGTGCGTGGGCGTCGCGGAAAACCTTGCCGGCACCTACATCTCGTGGATCGGCCACGATTTCAAGCAGGCTGTGGCGTTGGCCCTGATTCTCGGGGTGCTGCTCCTCAAACCCGAGGGCCTGCTCGGCGCACGGAAGGTGGCCCGCGTATGAGAATCGTCGAATTGCTCCGTCAGCCCCGCGCGGAACTCGACCCACCGCGGTGGCTGGCACGTGCCGTGGTCGCACTCGTGATCGTCGTGGGAGCGGTGGCGCCGCTGGTGTCGGCGCCGTACGTCAACTTCGACCGGTCGATGGTGCTGGTGTACGTCGTTGTCGGGCTGGGGCTGAACCTGCTGACCGGCAACACCGGTCAGATCTCGCTCGGGCACGGCTTCTTCTTCGCCGTCGGCGCCTATCTCAGCGCAGTCCTCGTCGAGAACCACGGCGTGCCGTATCTGCTGCTGCTTCCGATCGCGTTCGTGGTCTGCTATGCGATCGGCTACCTGTTCGGTCTGCCGGCCCTGCGCCTGCACGGACTCCAGCTGGTGCTCGCCACGCTGGGTCTGGCACTGGTCACACCCGCGGTGATCAAACGATTCGAACACGTCACCGACGGGCAGGCGGGCATCAACATCGCCGGCGCCGAGCCGCCGGCGTTCACCGGGCTCGAACGCGACCAATGGGTGTACTACCTGTGCCTGGTTGTGGCGGCGCTCGCGTATGTCGTCGTGCGGCGGCTGTCCACCGGCCGGATCGGCCGGTCGCTGATCGGGATTCGAGACTACGAGGCCGTCGCGACCACCCTGGGCGTACCGGCGACCCGCACGAAGACGACGGTGTTCGCGCTCAGCGCGGCTCTGGCCGGGGTCGGCGGTGTGCTGTACAGCTTCGTGGTCCAGTACGTGGGTCCCGAGGCGTTCGGGCTTCCGCTGGCGATCGCGTTCATCACCATGATCGTGATCGGTGGGCTGGGCACCGTCCCGGGTGTCGTGTTCGGGGCGTTCTTCGTGCAGTACGTTCCGCAGTGGACGGCGGAGATCAACCAGTCGGCGGCCGGGATCACCTACGGCGGCGCGCTGATCGTCTTCATCTTCGTGCTCCCGTACGGGCTGATCAGCCTGATCCCGTGGGCGTTGGGACCGTTGGTGAGCAGGATTCCCGGGACTCGCCGCGACACGCGGCCGGTGACGCCGGTCGACGAGGATCCCCAGGAGCTGGTCGACTCCCGCTCGAGTCGCGCAGCGGCGACTGAACAGCTGCGCTGACGCTCGTGCGAGAAAGGACTGGAGCCCCGACCGTCGATCCGGTCGGGGCTCCAGTCGTCGTGGTGGGGTCAGCCGTTCAGATGACGGGGGTTTGCCACGCGCAGGCGGGCCGACACTGCGATCGACACCGCGCGGAGCACGCCTTCGTCGCGGTAGGGGAGTGCACCGTCGCGCAGCCGGGCGGACAGCGTCGCCTCGGAGTCGCATCCGAGTGCACGGAGCGCGTCACCGAGAAGAGACTCGGTGCTGCCGCCGTCGTCGAGTTCGCGTCCGGCGGTGCGCAGCAGGTTGAGGCAGATCCGCAGGAGGTAGCGCTGCCGATCCTGCGTGCCCTCCAGCGCCGGGCCGATGTCGTCGACCAGCGTCTCGGCGACGAGGTCGAGGATCTCGGTGACGCCGGGCCGGTCGTGCACAGTGGGCCCGGGTGGTGACGGCGGCGGTGCGGCCACGGAGTCGTCGAACAGGCCGAGGACGTCGAGCAGGTCGTACTCGGATTCGCAGACCCGGCGTCCGATCGCCGCGAGCTCGAGGGAACGCTCCGCCCCGCCGAGGTGACGTTCGGCCTGAAACCTGCTCAGTACCAACCATCTCAGTGTCCCGAACGTCTCCCGCCAGTGCAGTTCGGACGTCGACGGCCGTGTCCCGGTGGCGCGCTCGTAACCGTCGAGGAGTTGCTCGCGGGTGCCGATACCGGCGACCGGGGCGGGCGCGCCGAAACGCCACGCCCGCACGCACAGCCAGCCGAGGTCCTCGACGGGGTCGCCGAGGTGGGCGAGTTCCCAGTCGAGCACCCCGGTGACGCCGGTGCCGTCCACGAGGAGGTTGCCGATCCGGAAGTCACCGTGTACCAGGGTGTTCGGGCGCTGCGGCGGTCGGTGTTCGCGTAACCACCGCAGTCCCACCTCCACCGTCGGCCGGGGATCGTTCAGGTCGCGGTAGACGACCTCGATCGCGTCCACCGGGTCGGTGGCGTCGAGCATGCCGAGTGAGTCCAGGGGAGTGCGGTGGATCAGGCCGAGCACGTAGCCCATGTCCTCGGCGAGGTGGCCGCGCACCTCCTCGAAGGCCGGGTCGCGCTGCAGTGTCCGGGGAAACGATTCCCCCTCCACCTTGTTCATGAGCAGGTACGGTGCGTCGATGCCGGGTGCGGTGTCACCGGAGGCGAGGACGGTGGGCACCGGCACACCCGCGTCGGCCGTGGCCCGCAGGCACGCCACCTCCGCGCGCATGCGGTCGGCGTCACCGTGTCCGGGCGGGTCGCGGCGCAGCACCACGGGCCGGGGTCGGCCGTCCGGTCCGTCGGCGTCGAGGGACCACACCTGCCGGCTGGCGCCACCGGTCAGCTGCCGGGGTTCGCCGACAGCGGGTTCGGTGCCGAACGCGTCGGCCAGAACGGAGCGGATACCGTCCGCGAGAGTGGTGGCGGGAGCGTCGGTCATCGCCATGGCGCGGCCTCGGGATCGCGCAGCAGCCGGCGGGCCGTGGACATCCGGTGCACTTCGTCGGGGCCGTCGTAGATCCGCGCGTACCGCGCCTGCCGGTACATCCGCTCGAGCGGGGTATCGGCGGTCAGGCCGAGGGCGCCGTGGATCTGGATGGCGCGGTCGACGACGTCGTGGAGCATGCGGGCGCCCCAGAACTTCACCAGTCCGATGCGCACGCGAGCGTCGTCCCCGGCGTCCATCGCGCGGGCGGCATCGAGCGTCATGAGCCGGGCGGCGTGGATCTGCGCGGCGGATTCGGCGACGTAGCGATGCACCTCCCCCTTTTCGGCGAGCAGCGAGCCGTGGGCGTAGCGGGTGTTCGCGCGAGCGCACATCAGCTCGTAGGCGCGCTGTGCCTGCCCGAGCCACCGCATGCAGTGGAAGATCCGACCGGGGCCGAGCCGGTCCTGGGCCACGGCGAAGCCCCTGCCGCGCTCGCCGAGGAGGTTGGCGGCCGGGACCCGCACATCGGTGAGCCGGACCTCGTAGTGGTCGCTCGGGTCGTGCCCCATCGTGGGGATCGAGCGGACGATCTCGAATCCGGGTGTGTCGGTCGGCACGATGATCGCGCTGATGCGCTCGTGCCGGGGGATGGTGTCGGGTTCGGTGCGCGCGAAGACCGAACAGTAGCCTGCGTCCCGCACGCCGGTGGTGAACCATTTGTGTCCGTTGATCACCCAGGTGTCGCCGTCCAGCTCGGCGCTGGTCTCGATGAGCGTGGGATCCGAGCCGGCCACTTCCGGCTCGGTCAGCGCGACAGACGGCAGGAACTCGCCGGCCACGATCGGGGGGATCCACCGCTGCTTCTGTTCGGCGGTGCCGTATTTGTGCAGCATCAGGGTGTCCTGCATGGAAACCGAACCGACGGCCAGCTGACCGAATTCGGAGCGCCCGATGATCTCGTTGAGGTAGACGAAGTCGAGGAACGGGACGCCACCACCGCCGAGTTCGGCGGGGTGCCCGAGCGCCCACAGCCCGAGTTCCTTGGCGCGGTCACGCAGTTGCGCGAGGGTCCTGTGCGCGAGGTCGTCCTCGTTCACCAGGACGGGTTCGGCGGGGATGACGACGTCGTCGATGAACGAGCGCATGCGCGCGCACAGTTCGGCGATCGGGACGGCGGAACGGGTGTCGGTCATGTCAGTGCTCCCGTGAGTGGGCGGCCAGTGCGCGCAGGGGCCGGGTGGCGGCGGAGTCGACGTACTCGTCGATGCGGGTGATCCGGCCGTCGGCGACGCGGACGAACAGGCTCGCCGGCACCTCCAGCGGTCCGTGGTCGGGCAGGGTGGCGCGGAGGACGTGCTGCTGGGCGAAGCCGTCCGGCAGTCGGTGGCGGCGGATGTCCTCGTAGCGCAGGTTTTCGAGGGTCCGCGAGAGCCAGCGCAGCACGCGCAGGTTCTCGGTGACCGTCTGCTCCCGCCCGTCGTCGTTGTGCCAGATCCGCGCATCCGGTGCGTACAGTTCGGTCAGTGCCGCCTCGTCGCCGCAGCTGACGGCGGCGAAGAAGCGATCGGCCAGGTCGTTGTTCATGGGAAAATTTCGTCTCTCCTCCGTGCGGGGTTGCCGTCGGGGTGGATCGCAGGGTGGTCAATCGGCGGCGGCAGTCGCCGGTACCGGTCGGCCGCCGGCCCTGAGCAGTCCGCTGCCGAGGGGTTTGTCAAGCAGTCGCTCGGCCACTCGGGCGGCCGAGAGGGTCTTGTCGAGGTCTATGCCGGTGGCGATGCCGCCGTCCTCGAACATGTAGGCCAGTTCCTCGGTGGCGATGTTGCCGCTGGCGCCGGGGGCGAAGGGGCAGCCCCCGAGGCCGCCGACCGAGGCGTCGAATTGGCGGATGCCCAGGGTGTATGCCGCCCAGGCGTTGGCCAGGCCCTGACCGCGGGTGTCGTGCAGGTGCAGACCGAGGTCCATCCCGGGGGCGGCGCTGCGCACCCGGGTGAGCACGTCGCAGACGCGCACGGGCGTCGCGGTGCCGATCGTGTCGGCAACCGACAGCGAATCGGCCCCGGAAAGTACTGCGCGCCGGGCGATCTCGGACACTCGCTCCGGTGGGGTGGGACCGTCGAACGGGCAATCGAAGGCGATCGCGATGATCACCTCGAGGTGGCCGCCTGCCTGGTGGACCAGTTCGGCGACGGGTGCGATCAGTGCGATCGACTCCGCACTGCCGCGGCCGACGTTGGCCCGGCTGTGCCCGTCGGAAGCGGACACGACGTACTCGAGGCGGGTGAGGCCGGCCGCGAGTGCCCGACGGGCCCCGCCGAGTCCGGCGACCAGTGCCGAGAACGTCACCCGCGGCCAGCGGTCGAGGTGGGCGGCGACGGCCTCGGCGTCGGCCAGCGCCGGGATCGCCCGCGGCGAGACGAAGGACGTGACCTCCATGCGCCGGACCCCGGTCGCGGCGAGCGCGTCGACGAGCTCGAGCTTGGCGGCGGTGGGTATCGGCGTCTCGATCTGCAGCCCGTCGCGGGGATCGACCTCGCGGATGTCGACGCCGACTGTCGGTGCAGTCATGAGATCGTGCCCTGCTCGCGCAGACAGGCGAGCCGGTCGGCGTTATAGCCGAGGAGTTCGGTCAGCACCTCGTCGGTGTGAGTTCCGGGCCGGCTGGGCCCACCCCAGCGGACCCCGCCCGCGGTCTCGCTGAGCTTCGGGATCACCCCGACTCCCTTCACCGGTTCGGGATCGAAGCCGTCGTCACCGGGTGTGACGGAGGGATCGACGTGGTCGACGAAGATCTCGCGGGCGTTGAACTGCGGGTCGGCCATCACCTCGGCGACGGTGTTGACCGGCCCCGTCACCACCTCGAACTCGGTCAACAACGCGATCAGTTCGGCGGCCGGGAACCCGGCAGCCCACTCGGCGATCAGTGCGTCGAGTTCGTCCTGGTGCTCGCCTCGCGCCGTGTGGGTGGCGTAGCGGGCATCGGTTGCCAGGTCGGGACGACGCATCGCGGCGGCCAGACGCGTGAACAGCGTGTCCTGGTTGGCGGCGATGATCACCCACGATCCGTCCTGCGTGCGGTACAGGTTGGACGGCGCGACGCGGTCGAGGCGGGTGCCGGAGGGTTGCCGGACGTGACCCGTCTTGTGATAGTCCGGGACGGTGGACTCCTGGATGGCGAGCGCGGCCTCGGTGAGCGCGGCGTCGACGATCTGTCCGCGTCCGGTGCGTTCGCGGGCGATCAACGCCGCGAGGACACCCTGGAAGGCGAACATGCCGGCGAGGCTGTCGCCGAGTGACAGGGCGATACGCGGCGGCGCCTGGCCGGGAAAACCGTTGAGGTGGCGCAGCCCGCTGATGCCTTCGGCGACCGAGGCGTAGCCGGGACGTGTTGCGTACGGACCGGTCTGGCCGTACCCGGAGACCCGGGCCAGGACCAGCCGCGGGGAGACCTCCCGGAGGACGTCGTAGCCGAGGCCCCACCGCTCGAGGGTGCCGGGGCGAAAACTTTCGACCACGACATCGGCGGTCGCGGCGAGGTCGAGGAAGATCTGCCGGCCGGTCTCGGTCCGCAGATCGAGGTTCACGCACCGCTTGTTGCGGGCGTGCACGGACCAGAAGTACTGGTGACCGCCCTCGGCCTGGCCCCAGTCCCGCAGCGGGTCGGGGCGATCCGGGGCCTCGATCTTGATGAGGTCGGCCCCCATGTCACCGAGGAGACGTCCGCAGTACGGGCCGGCGATCAAGGTGCCCAATTCGAGTACTCGGAGGCCGTCGAGCGCCCCCTCCGGGGCCTCGGTGGTGGCGGGTGCAGACTGCAGATTCGTTGTCATGGTGCTTGCCTTCGAGGAATCGGAACGTCGGATGAGCTGAATGGGTCGATGTGCCTGCTCGGCCGTCACACCGGAACGGGTTGCATGCCGGTGCAATTCGGCGCAGGCAGGTGGTGGCCGTCCGGCCGCGCCGAACAACGGCCGTTCGGTGTGAACGGCCGCGAGGCTCTCAATCCCGGTGCATTCCGAGCGCGCCGAGGCACATCTGATCGAGGGTGTCGAGAAGGGCCTCCTCGTCGGCCTCGTCGCCCTGGATCAACCACAGGTACAGGGTGTGGTCGACCATCGCGGCCATGGCGCGGGCGGCCAGGACCGGGTCGAGGGTGGCGGTGACCAGGCCGTCCTGCTGCCAGCGAGCGATGGCGCGGGACGTTCGGTCGATCAACTGACGGCGATGCTCGTGGCGCAGTTCCCGGAACTCGTCGTTGAAGGTCGAGACCTGCTCGACGATCGCCATCATCCGGGCGTTCCGTCGGTAGGCCTGGTAGTACGAGCGGTTGGAGGCGATCAACTTCTCGGACGGGGACAGATCCGCATCGGTCGGTTCCCGGCGGTGCACGTCTTCGAACAGGCGGGTGCTCAACTCCCGGAACACCTCTTCCTTCGATTCGAAGTAGCGGTAGAAGGTTCCGTACGCGACGTTCGCCTCCTGCGCGATCTGTTCTACGCGGGTGTCGGGGAATCCGACCGTCTCGAACACCTTCTGTGCGGCGTCGAGCAGTGCGTCGCGGGTCTTGCGACCTCGCGCGGTCAGGGTCTCGACCGTTGCCGGCGCCGAGGGGGTCGCGGACGGGGTATTGACAGATGACTTGGTCACGGACAAACTATCGCAATAGATGACATGACTGTCAAGTCATTTTTGCCCCATTCTCGCGCCCACTTCATCACAATCGGAAGGATTGCCATGAGCGCTTCGAACTCGAAGTACGACCTTCGCGGAATCAACCACCTCGCGCTGGTGTGCTCGGACATGCAACGCACCATCGATTTCTACTCGGGCACCCTGGGGATGCCGCTGATCAAGACCATCGACTTGCCCGGGGATCTGGGGCAGCACTTCTTCTTCGACTGCGGCAACGGCAACACCATCGCCTTCTTCTGGCTGGCCGACGCCCCCGACGCCGCGCCCGGCCTCGCGGCACCCAAGGGCCTGCCCGACGAGGGCGAACTCGCCAGTGCGGTGGGGTCGATGAACCACGTCGCGTTCGCGGTGCCCCCGGAGCTGTTCGACGAGTACTACTCACGGTTCCGGGCCGAGGGGATCAAGGTCAGCCGCGTGCTCAACCACGACGACAGCCGCTCCGGCGTGTCACGCGACGTGCACCCGGGAACTTTCGTGCGCTCGTTCTATTTCCAGGACCCCGACGGTGTCCTGCTCGAATTCGCTTGCTGGACGCGGACCTTCACCGAAGCCGACGTCTCGCACGCGCCGAAGACCGCCGCCGACCGGCGCGTTCCCGCTGCATCCTGAGACCCGACGTCCGAAAGGAATTCACAGTGCCCCGCCTTCGTGAGGTTCCCCGTGCCGAAGTGACCGACGAGAAGATCCTCTTCTTCTACGACCGATTGTTCGGCCCCGACAAGGATCCCGCCGTCGATCACGGCACCATCCACGCCACCCCGGGGGACTGGTGGACCGTGTTCGCACAATCGCCGGACGTGTTCCGGCACGCCGTACGCGGCTTCTCGCTCTACCGCAACGCCACCCTCGACCCGCTACTTCGTGAACTGGGGCAGAGCCGGTCGGGCTACGCGCGCGGTAGCCAGTTCGTCTTCTCTCAACACTGCAAGCAGATGCGCTCCCTCGGGATGCCCGAGGAGAAGATCGCGGCCGTCCCGCACTGGCAGATCAGCGACCGCTTCACCGAACTCGAGCGGGCGGTGCTGGCCTACACCGACGGTCTCGTCTACGACGGCGGCCGGGTGCCGGACGAAGTGTTCGCGGTCCTGAAGGCCAACCTGAGGGACTCCGAGATCCTGGAGCTGACCTACATCACCTGCCTCTACGACATGCACGCGACCATGTGCCGCGCCCTCCGCCTCGAATTCGACGACCGACCCGAGCCGGTCGCCGAGGTCGAGATTCCCGCCGGCGTCGAGATCCGTGACCTCTCCGCCGACCTGTCCGGGTGACGGCACCGGCGACGGCCGGGAAGGCCGCTGCCGACTCTGCTCGCACCACCGCCGACGGCCACTCCTGTACCGTAGTTAGGTAACACTAACCAACTTGAGTTCATTGGAGAGATGCCTGTGGCAAAGCCGACTGCGACACTGACCGTGCTTCGGACCGAGCGGCTGACCCCGCACATGGTGCGGGTGATCCTCGGCGACCCGGGATTCGACACCTTCGTTCCCAGCGCCTTCACGGACGCGTACGCGAAGCTCGAATTCGGAAGCCCCGACGAGCCGGTTCTGCGGACGTACACGATCCGGTCCGTGGATCCGGTGGCACGCGAGATCGCCATCGACTTCGTGGTGCACGGCGACGCCGGGGTCGCCGGACCGTGGGCCGCGTCGGCGGTGGCCGGCGACGTGCTCCGTCTGCGCGGTCCCGGTGGCGCGTTCGCGCCGGACCGGGCCGTCGACTGGTACCTGTTCGCGGGCGACGAGACGGCGATCCCCGCCATCTCCGCGTCCGTCGAGACGCTGGACGCATCGGCGATCGGGAAGGTGATCATCGAGGTCGGGAGTGTGGAGGACGAAATCGCCTTCGACTCGCCGGCTGGCGTGGATGTCACCTGGATCCACCGTGGTGACACCTCGGATCGGATCGGCGAAGAGGCTGCGGGGGACAACGCGCCCCTCGTCGCGGCGGTGCGCGACACCGCGTGGCTGCCCGGAGCCGTTCAGGTGTTCATCCACGGCGAGGCGCAGGCCGTCATGCACAATCTCCGCTCCTACGTGCGCAAGGAACGGGGCGTTCCGGCGTCGGCCGCGTCGATCTCCGGGTACTGGCGTCGCGGCCGCACCGAGGAGGGCTTCCGGGTGTGGAAGTCCGAGCTCGCCGCGAGCGAGGGTGCCTCCCGCTGAACCGGTGCGGCGGACGCTACGACGTGTGCGTCCGCCGCGTCAGCACCAGCAGCGACGTCATGGCGACGGCGCCCGCGGCGGGGATCGCCACCGCCATCGGCACCGCGGTGTCGGGTCCGGCGATGCCGACGAGCGGCGACACCACCGCGGCGAGACCGAACTGGCCGGCGCCGAGGAGTGCGGACCCGGTACCCGACGCCCGGGTCACCTCACCCTGAGCGAGCGCAGTGGCATTGCCCATCACGAAACCGATGCTCGACACCGAGACGAACAAGGGAACGAGAATCGCCCACCACGGCGGCGAGTCGAGCAGCGTCGCGGCGACCAGCAACACGACACCCGCGGCCAGGAGCAGCGTGATCCCGAAACCCAGCAGCTGCCGGGCATGGAACGTGCCCACGAGTCTGGTGTTCACGATCGCGGCGCTCACCATGCCCGCCGCATTCACGGCGAAGACTATGGAGAACTGCCCGGGGCTGAAGCCGAGCACGTTCTGCACGACGAACGGCGCCGCGGAGATGTAGGAGAAGAGCGCCACGAATCCGAACATGAATGTGAACGCGTAGCCGAGATACACGCGGTTGCCGACCACATACCGCAGATTGTGGGCCAGTGCGGCGAGGCCGCCACCGTGCCGGTTCTCCTCGGGAAGCGTCTCCGGAACCAGGATCAGCACTCCGGCGAACATCACGACCCCGGCGGCCGTGAGCACCCAGAAGATTCCTCGCCAGCCGACGGGCCCGAGCAGGGCGCCACCGAGCAGCGGCGCGACTACCGGCGCGACCCCGCCGATGATCATCATGATGCTGAAGAGCCGGGCGGCGTTGTCTCCGCGGGCCCGGTCGGCGATACAGGCGCGTGCGAGCACGATCGCGGCACCGCCGCTGAGTCCCTGGAAAAGCCGTGCAGCGATGAGGGTTTCGACGGTGGGGGACAGTGCGCAGGCCATCGCAGCGAGCGTCGTCACCACGGTGGCGCCGATCAGCAGACGCCGTCGCCCGAGACCGTCGGACAGCGGTCCGACCACGAGCTGGCCGATGCCGAGTCCCGCCATGAACGTGGTCAGGGTCAGCTGCACGCTCGGCGCGGATGTGTTCAGGCTCTCGGTCATCAGGGGTAGACCGGGGAGATACATGTCTGTGGCCAGCGGAGCGATCGCGGACAGTAAGGCCAGGACACACAACATCGGGATGGAGATCGTTCGCTGCACAAAAGAACTCTAGCGGCGCGGCCGCTTGATTTATCTCCCGCGCGACGCAACTGTTGCCCCTATGAGCAGCGACCTGCCGGCACCGTTGGAGCTGGTACTCGAGGAGTACGCGCGGCATCTCGCGCTCGAACGCGGCCGGTCGCAGCACACGGTGAAGGCGTACGTCGCGGACACCAAGTCGCTGCTGCAGCACTGGTTGTCGTCGTCACCGGACGCCCACCTCGGCGAACTCGACATCCAGGTACTGCGGTCCTGGCTCGCCGGTCAGTCCGCGGCCGGCATCGCCCGGACGACGCTCGCCCGGCGGACGTCGTCGGTGCGCAACTTCACAGCCTCATCGCCACCGATCCCGGCGCCCGGCTGGGTGCGGCGAAGGCGCACCGGACGCTGCCCCCGGTGCTGCGTCAGTCGCAGGCGGCCGATGTGATGGACGCTGCCGAATCGGGCGCACAACAGAACGATCCGATCGCACTGCGCGACCGCCTCATCGTCGAGTTGCTCTACGCGACGGGGATCCGGGTGGGCGAGCTGTGCGGCCTCGACCTCGGCTCGGTGGATCGAGAACGCCGTCTCCTGCACGTGATCGGCAAGGGAGACAAGGAGCGCTCCGTGCCGTACGGGAAACCGGCCGCCGACGCGGTGGACCTGTGGTTGCACGTCGGTCGTCCCGCGGTCGCGACCGACGCCTCGGGGCAGGCCCTTCTGCTGGGCAGGCGGGGGAAGCGATTGGATCAGCGGCAGGCGCGCACCGTCGTCCACGAAGTCCTGTCCGCCGTCCCCGGCGCACCGAACCTGAGCCCGCACGGGCTGCGCCACACCGCGGCCACCCATCTCCTCGAGGGCGGCGCCGACCTGCGCGTCGTGCAGGAACTGCTCGGACACGCCAGCCTCGCGACCACCCAGCTGTACACCCACGTCTCCGTCGCGCGGCTGCGCGCGGTGCACGATCAGGCGCATCCCCGGGCCTGACCCGGTTTGGTAGCGTCGCCCCACGAATCTGCAGTTGTTCTGCACTATCCCGGGGGAAATAGTGGACCGCGAAGACTTGACTCGACCGCAGCCGTCCTGGCTGAACGACGGTGGCGGCGCCCCGGTGGGCGACATCGCGGCGGATCCGTGGGGGCAGCAGTCCTGGGCCGAGCCCGTTCCGGAGCCGAGCCCGCATCAGGTGACCAACCAGGATCTGGTGGCGGATGCGCTGTTGAAGCGGGCCCGCAAGGCACCGAGTCGAGGGTGGCGGCGCGGGCTGCACCGACTGACGGGTGGAACGGTGAACCCGGGTGAGTCGGCAGGGGAGGCACGCGACGCGGCGTTGCTCGCCCGCATCCGGCAACCGATCCAGGGTGACTACCGAATCGCGTTCCTGTCCTTGAAGGGGGGCGTCGGCAAGACGACCACCACGATCGGGCTGGGGTCGACGTTCGCGTCGTTGCGGGGCGACTGCGTGATCGCGGTCGACGCCAACCCCGACTTCGGGACGCTCGCGCAGCGGGTGCCACTCCAGACGCATTCGACCGTCCGCGACCTGATCGCGGCGGAGTCGACGATCCGGCGGTATTCGGACGTGCGGGCGCACACGTCGCAGGCGCCGAGCCGCCTCGAGGTGCTCGCGAGCGAGCAGGATCCGGCCATCTCCGAGGCATTCAGTGAGGACGACTACCGGCGGGTGATCGACATCCTGCAGGTGTACTACAACATCATCCTCACGGACTGCGGCACCGGCATCATGCATTCGGCGATGAACGGCGTTCTGCAACTAGCCAATTCGCTGGTGCTGGTGAGTTCGCCGGCGATCGACGGCGCCCGCAGCGCCGCGGCCACCCTGGACTGGTTGCAGCACCACGGCTACGGCCATCTCGTGTCGCGGACCGTCGTCGTCATCAGTGCCGCCCGGCCGGGTTCGAGCATGATCGACATGACGGAACTGACCAATCACTTCCTCCTCCGGTGCCGGGCGGTGAAGGTGGTGCCGTTCGACGAGCACCTCGCGGAGGGCTCGGTCGTGGATTTGGATCTGCTGCGGCCCGAGACGCGGAAGGCATTCGTGGAACTCGCGGCGATGGTTGCGGACGACTTCCCGGAGTCGGCGGGTAGGCATGCCGTCGCGGAATGGCGTTAGCCGCTGCGACGACGCCGCCCGACGGGTTCGAGCCGCACCGGTGCCACGCGGACGAGTCCGAGCGGGTCGAGGTACTCGCGATCGCGGCGAAGACCCCAGTGCAGGCACGCGGCGACGGGGGAGATGCAGCCCGGGTGACCGGCCTCGAGTGTCCCGAGGACGGTGCCGCGTCCGACGCGCAGGCCGGGGGTGACCCGGGCGGTCACCGGTTCGTACGTGGTGCGGAGCCCACCCGGGTGGTCGACGGAGACGACGGGTTTGCCCGCCACCGTGCCGGCGAACACCACCACACCGGCCCCCGCCGACAGCACGGCCTCGTCGGGTACACCACCCAGATCCACGCCGCGGTGGCCGGGAAGCCAGACGTGCTCGGGATTGTCGAACGGGCGCACGACCCGCGGTCGTGGGTGCAGCGGCCAGTCGAAGTCGCCGGTCGGCGCGGCATCGGCGGGCGGTGAGAGGAGGGCCGCGCCCACCAGCAGGGTGGACGCCGTGGCCGTCGCCGTGAGCGCCCGCAGAATCGCCCAGAACTTCGTCATCGTTCGACGATCCCGCACGTCCGGGCGGAAAAGGGGCGCCGGAAGAAACTGTGGATCGATTGCGATTCGTCCACAGATCTCGCGAAACCCTTGCAAGGGGCGGCCGGGGTGTGGCAGGGCGGTTAGGGAGTACGGCCCCGAGGCCGTACACTGATCGAGCGGTCTGTGTTCGCACAGTCCGACTTCGCGCGCCCGCGCAGTGTACGGATCGTCGGCTGGTCTCGCATTTCGATGTGAGTCCGACGGTTCACGGGCGCCAGGGCGGAATGTCACCGACGTTCGGCATCAACCGGCAATGAAAGAGAGATACACAGCCATGGCTGTCGTAACAATGAAGCAGCTGCTCGACAGCGGCACGCACTTCGGTCACCAGACCCGTCGCTGGAACCCGAAGATGAAGCGGTTCATCTTCACCGACCGCAACGGCATCTACATCATCGACCTGCAGCAGACGCTGACGTACATCGACAAGGCGTACGAATTCGTCAAGGAGACCGTTGCCCACGGCGGCACCGTCCTCTTCGTCGGCACCAAGAAGCAGGCCCAGGAGTCCATCGCGGCCGAGGCCACTCGCGTCGGGATGCCCTACGTCAACCAGCG
>SEEV01000835.1 GCA_004211695.1 Rhodococcus sp. (in: high G+C Gram-positive bacteria) | reverse complement strand
GCGATGTTCGCCAGCCCCTGCCCGAACAGTTCCCGGTCCGGGTTGTGGCGGGCTCCCACCGCCATCGAGTCAGCGGCGGTCGCCGACAGCAGCGACTCGAGTGCCGCCAGCGCGGCGACCGCGAGTGCCGGGGCGATCAGCGAGGTCAGCTCACCAACGTGCAGAAAACTCAAGGTCGGCGCGGCGAACCCGGCCGGAATGGCGCCGATCCGGGCGATGTCGAGGTGAAAGAGTTGCGCGATCAAGGTGGCGGCGGCGACCGCGATCAGGGAGAACGGAATCCTCGGGAGGTAGCGGCCGCCGACGAGAATGACCACGGCCACCGCCAGCGCGGTCGCCGGAGTCAGTAGCGCGGGGTCCTGGGCGAACTGATGGACGGCGTCGGCGGCGCTCTGCCACACCTTCTCCCCCTCGGCGCCGGCGATGCCCAACGCGGCGGGAAACTGTTGCAGGGCGATCACCACGGCGATCCCGGCGGTGAACCCCTCGATCACCGGCGCCGGCATATAGCGCACGGCCCGGCCCACCCCGGCGAACGCCAGAACGACCAGCACCAGTCCGGCGATCAGCCCGACCGCGAGGACCCCGGTCGGCCCGTACTGGCCGACGATCGGCACCAGCACGACGGTCATCGCACCGGTCGGGCCCGACACCTGGAACCGGGACCCGCCGAACACGGCCGCCACCGCCCCCGCGATGACAGCGGTGGTCAGCCCGGCGGCGGCGCCGAGACCGGAACTGATCCCGAACCCCAACGCCAGCGGCAGCGCCACCAGCGCGACGATCAACCCGGCGAGCAGGTCCGCGCCGGGAGAGCGGGCGGCGGGTGTCCACTCACCCCAGCGCGGCAGCAGCGCGGCCACCGACCGCACCGCCCGCACGACGGTGCTCTCGGCCGCGTCGGCCGGGCCGGTGCGGGTTGGTTCGGTCATCGACATTCCTCGGTAGTGACGGCCAGCGGACCATCTGTTCTATAATTGCTAATGTTAGCAAGTAGCCATCATGGAAAGTTGAGTGATGCGGGTAACCTCGATCACTGCCCTGCGGTGCCGTGATCAGCGCTGCCCGGTATGTGAGCGCGGCGGCCCGGTCGTCGCCGGCACAGGACAACGGTTTGCGCCCGTACCCGGCCCGCGTTCGGGCCGACCCCGCTCGCCCGACGACCGTGACGCGCTCCACCGTTGCGGCGGCCGTCAGAAGCGGGTCTGCGCCCACCGGGATTCCCCGCCCCTGAGCACGGGGTCGCGCCGGGGATCGATGGTGGCGGCGTAGCCGGACGCGGCCGCGGCGAGGCGCTGCCGGAGGGCGGCGAGTTCCTCGCGCAGGACGTCGGGCAGTCTGTTGCCGCCGATGGTGGCGAACCACTCGTCGATCAGCCGAAGTTCGGTGATCCAATCCGTGGGGTCTACCCGTAGCGCGGCGGCGATCTTGGTGTGATCGAACTTCAAGCCCGTCAGGTCGAGGGCGCCCGGGGTGGGCACCAGGCCGATCGGGGTCTCGTCGGCTTCGGCGGTGCCCTCGATCCGCCGCAGCGCCCACTCGAGGATCCGGGAATTCTCCCCGAAGCCCGGCCAGAGAAATTCGTCGTC
>SEEV01000834.1 GCA_004211695.1 Rhodococcus sp. (in: high G+C Gram-positive bacteria) | reverse complement strand
ACCTGACCGGACGGGCAGCTGACACTGGCCGCTCGGCCAAGTGCATTACCTCGCCGCGCCTTCGACACTGGTAGTCGACGCATTGTCCGAATGCGCGTGTGGTGGAGCGAAAGACGGAGTGCAACAGAAGTGACCGTGTCTGAAGTGCAGGAGTGGGACCCGCTGGCAGCGGGCTCGGACGGCCGGTTGGGTGAGGCGTTGATCGGCGATATCGGTCAGGTCACCGAACCGGCGTCGATGGTGATCTTCGGGATCACCGGGGATCTCTCGCGCAAGAAACTGATTCCGGCCATCTACGACCTCGCGCACGGTGGCCAGCTACCACCGGACTTCGATCTGATCGGATTCGCCCGCGACAGCACCGACGCCGAAACCCGGCTGCGCGAGGCGGTGATCGCGCACGCGCGCACACCCTTCGACCCTGCGGTGTGGAACGAGCTGGCCGAGCGGATCCACCTCGTGCAGGGGTCGTTCGACGACACCGCCGCGTTCGCCCGGCTCGCCGCCCGGCTGGCCGAGCTCGATGCCCGCCGCGGCAAGCCCGGCAACTACGTCTTCTACCTGTCCATCCCGCCGTCGACGTTCGCCACGGTCTGCGATCAGCTCGCGATCACCGGCCTGAACCGGGATGCCCACGGATGGCGCCGGGTGGTGGTGGAAAAACCTTTCGGGCACGACCTCGCCAGCTCGCAGACCCTCGGTGTCGCACTGGAACGAGTGTTTCCACCATCCTCGATCTACCGCATCGACCACTACCTGGGGAAGGAGACGGTGCAGAACATCCTCGCGCTGCGGTTCGCGAACGGGATGTTCGAGCCGTTGTGGAACAACCGGCACATCGACCACGTGCAGATCACCATGGCCGAGAACGTCGGCGTGACCGGGCGCGCCGGGTACTACGATGGCGTCGGCGCCGCCCGCGACGTCATCCAGAACCACCTGCTGCAACTGTTGGCGCTGATCGCGATGGAAGAACCCGTCGCAGAACCACCTGCTGCAACTACTGGCGTTGATCGCGATGGAAGAACCCGTCGCGTTCGACGCCGACAGCATCGCCGCCGAGAAGATCAAGGTCCTCTCCGCCACCGAACTCCTCGGACCGTTCGCCGAGACATCGGCCCGCGGCCAATACGGTGCGGGCGTGGAGAACGGCGTTCCCGTACCAGGATTGGCTGACGAGGCAGGCTTCCCCGCCGACTCGACAACCGAAACCTTCGCGGCCCTGACCGTGGGCATCGCGACCCGCCGTTGGGCCGGCGTGCCGTTCTTCATCCGCACCGGCAAACGCCTGGCACGGCGCACCACCGAGATCGCGGTGACGTTCACACCGCCCGTCCATGGGTCGCCCGCTGCCCGGGCCGCGGCGGTCTCGAACGTACTCGTCTTCCGGGTCCAACCGGACGACGGCATCGAGCTGCACATCGGCGCCAAACGTCCCGGCGGCGGCATGCACATTCAGCCGGTCAGCTTGGGGATGGACTTTCGGTCGGTGTTCGACCCGGCGCCGGAGGCGTACGAGCGGCTGATCTGTGACGTGATCCGCGGCGACGCCACCCTCTTCCCCCGCCGCGAGGAAGTCGAATGGTCTTGGCGGGTTATCGATCCCCTCCTCGAACACTGGGCCGCTTCGGGTCACCCGGATAGCTATCCCTCTGGGACGGCAGGCCCGGCGTCGGCGGAGCGGATCCTGACCCGGACCTGCCGGGCGTGGCGGCCGCTCTGACACGACCGGGCGGGTAGAAAGTCGATGCGCGAGGTGGGACCAACGGAGGGGTTCGGTCCCACCCACGCGGTCGGCAACTCGCCCGCCTTCGATGTCTCGACGCTGGCCGTGCCGGTTGGATACACCCGAACCCGGCAGGGAGCCTGTGTTCCAGGCTCGTGTAGCAAAAGCGCCGCATCATACGGCGAAAGGCCCCGAACAGAACGTGTTCGGGGCCTTTCGTGCAGGACTACTTGGTGAGGGCGTCCTTGAGGGCCTTCGCGGCCGCGGCGGGGTCCTCGGCGCTGTAGATGGCGCCACCGGCGACGGCGACGTCGGCACCCGCATCACGGACGGCGGCGATGGTGTCGACCTTCACGCCACCGGCGACGGAGAACGGGACACCGGCGATCTTGCCGTCGTCGAGGAGGGTCTGGATGGAGTACCCGGGCTGGGCCTGCTCGTCGAGTCCGGCGTGGATCTCGACGAACGCGACACCGAGCTTGGCGATCTCGCGGGCCCGCTCGACACGGTTCTCGACGCCGATCAGGTCGGCGACGACCTTCTTGCCGTGCTTGCGGCCGGCCTCGACGGCACCCTTGATGGTGGCATCACCGGCGGCGCCGAGGACGGTAACCAGGTCCGCTCCGGCGGAGAAGGCCAGGTCGGCCTCGAGGAAACCGGCGTCGGCGGTCTTGAGGTCGGCGAAGACCTCCTTGTCCGGGTGTGCGGCCTTGATCGCACTGATGGCACTGAGGCCGGCGCTCTTGATCAGCGGGGTGCCGAGTTCGATGATGTCGACGTACGGGGCCACCTTGTTGGTCAGGGCCAGCGCGTCGGCGGTGGTGAGAAGGTCGACTGCAACCTGCAGCT
>SEEV01000833.1 GCA_004211695.1 Rhodococcus sp. (in: high G+C Gram-positive bacteria) | reverse complement strand
CTCAAGCGGCACCTGTCCGATCACGTCTGGCGCATCATGCTCGCCGACGAAAGGCGCAGCCACCGGCAACACGAGAAAGAATCCGAAAGGGCGGCTTGACAAATAGAGAGGCACCCCCTCTTGATACCCACCGCGGTGCGGTGAGCATCGAGGACGGCGATCTTCGCCTCCAGCTCGGCGCGAACCTCGGGCGGGGCGGCGCCGGACAGTCGTGTCAACCGGGCCGCCTTGGCGTGCAGCAGCTGCCCCTCGGCCTGCAAGCGCGCCAGTTTGATCCCGAGGCCGCGGTCGTCGTAGGTCCAGCCCCGGTAATCCGAGGACAACCCAACTATGGCCTCTGCCACGGTGGCGGCGGCACCCAGACTGGTCGGGGACCAGTCCACCCCCACCGCGACCGTCCCGGCAGTGAGGTCGGCGGCAGGCACCATCTCGGTGGCCGCGCACCGCCAGAGCAGGCCCCGGTGGTCGAGGACCAGGGACGGTAGGTGCCCCAGGCGGTGATCGCCCGGCCGTGCAGGTGCGCGGGGATGGTGGCGGTCAGCCGGACATTGAGCCACTGCGTCGGCCCGTCCGGGGTCGGGCTGGTGGGCAGCTTCACCGTCAACACCAGCTCACGGTCTGCCACGGTGATCTGCGCGAGCTGCCGATCGGCGGCCGACAGTCGGGCCATCGCGCTCGTCTGCGGCGGACCCTGCACGTCGGTGATCCGTAACCGTCCGCCGGGTGCGGCGCCGTCGCGGCGGGCGCGGACAATCAGCTGGCGCCGGACTCCCCGAGCGAAAGCCGGTGGCACAGCGTCGCCCGGCCCGGTCGGCGGCGCCAGAACCCCGGTGGTCGGATCGAATCGGGCCGACAGCGCCGCGATCGCGGTGTCCCGGTAGGCCAGGGTCCGCAGGGTCGCCATCACCTGCGCGGTCACCACCCTGCTCACCCTCGACGGCACATAGACCCCATCCGGATAGATCGGGTTCCAGCCGAGACGGGCCGCGGCGACATGCCCCTGCGTGGGCAGCCTGCGGTCCTGGCGGTCCAGGCCGGCCGCGAGCACATCGAACGTCGCCGGCTGCCACAGCCGCGACACCAACTCGCCACCGGCCGCGGTGATCAGGTTGAGCAGCCACCCCACCCGGACATCGACGTCGTCGAGGCCGATCGACTCGCCGGTCGCATCGTCGACCGCCACATGGGCGCGGGTGGTCACCGAAAACTGCCGCGCAGCAACCGCAGACCGACGATCCCCGGTGGTACTCATCAGTTACCCCTACCCCAACCGTGCTGCGGCATCGCCCCGGCGCCTGCGCTGATTCCACTTCGACCGCAGCCGGCAGAACCGGCCGGGAAGCGACACCACCAACACCCATGAAGTCATCCACCAGCTCCTCTACCAGCAACGTGTCGCCCCGATCACGCCCAACCCGGACAGTAACCCCCACCTACGACAACTAACGCTCGATCCACGCCACCGACCAACCCGGCCAACCGGTCTCGCCCGGTTTTCCAGCGATGACTCTTGCCCTGCGGAGCCCGGCACCCGGTAATACAGCGCCTCCACCCGTTCCGGCGACACCGCCACCGAACCCGACGCGGGCCTGC
>SEEV01000832.1 GCA_004211695.1 Rhodococcus sp. (in: high G+C Gram-positive bacteria) | reverse complement strand
TACCGCAAGGGCCTCGAGGCCGGCGTCCCGTTCCCGTCGCGCCTCGGCCAGCCCGCCGAGTACGCGCAACTCGCTCAGATGATCGTCGAACACGACTACCTCAACGGTGAGACCATTCGCATGGACGGCGCCCTGCGCATGGCGCCGCGGTAGGCGGTTGACTCGAGAGAAGGGCTCGGGCACCCTTCCTGCCCTGCGACGGTGACGCGATCGCAGGGCTCCGGAGTTTGCCCCTTCGCGCGGCCATCGCCGACGGGCCCCTGGTCTCTCTGGACCAGGGGCCCGTCGGCCTGCGTCGAACAGAGAGTCACGCTCCCGGCGCGCGAAACAGCCTCCCTTCGTACGCGCACTCCTCCACTTCACGAACTATTTCTCATGCAAACACTAAACTGAAATAACTATTGACTCGTGAAATATTGAGGACGATACTGATTGCATCAGGTTAAGAAGCGGCCGATCATGGAGCTGGCCGCCCGGAGGATCGGACAATCCGGTGAGCACGACATTCGAACCCGCAATTCGGTGGGAACGACAATCAACCATCGCGGCAGACGACGGGGTTCCGCTCGTGACCCGCGAGTACGGCCCCGAAGCGGCACCTTTGACCGTCATCTTTGCGCACGGTCACTGTCTGAACATGCAATCGTGGGAGCTGCAACGCTCCTTCCTTCAGAGCACCTTCGGCTCAGAGATCCGGCTGGTCTTCTACGACCAGCGCGGCCATGGCGAGTCCGGTTCCGCAGCGCCCGACACGATGACGATCGAGCAACTCGGCCAGGATCTCGACTCCGTCATTCGTGCGGTGGGAGGCAGTGCACCGATTGCATTGGTAGGGCACTCCATGGGCGGGATGAGCATCCTCAGCTGGGCCCGTCAGCACCCGGAAAAGATCGGGTTTCCCGTGGTCGCCGCGGGCCTCATCGCGACTGCCGCAAGCGAGCTGACCGGGTCCGGTATCGCTCGTAGCCTGAGCAATCCGCTGGTACTCGCGGCCACGACCGTTGCCCGGCACGCTCCGTGGATTCTGGGTGCCGGACGTGTCGTCGCCGGGAAAGCGTGCGAAGGCGTAGTTCGGCACGCAGCCTATGGTTGGGCCCCGATCCATCCGCGCCTGGTTACCTGCGCCAACGCGTTGATCAACGACACCGCATCCGCGACCATCCTCGGGTTCCTTCCTGCTTTCACGCATCTGGACGAAACGGCAGGAGTGAAGGCACTCGCACGGATCCCGGCGATGGTGCTGTGTGGGTCAGGGGACCTGATGACGCCGTATGCGCATTCGCAGAATATTGCGGACCAGCTACCGCTCTCGGAACTGGTGCCCGTCCCAGACGCCGGACACATGGTGCTCCGCGAGCGAGCACGCGTCGTGTCCGAGGCTATCGTCCGACTGCTCACGCGCGTTCGGGCCGCGCGGGAGCCGTACACGCCCGCCGCTGTCGAGCCCGCTTCCGTCGGGGCCTAGGGTCTAGACGCAATACCGTTCAGTTAGTGCGGGTTGCGTTACGATGAGGTGTGCCTCGGAGTGGATGGGTGAAGCCGGTCTCGGATCGGCGGTTGTCGGATGTGGTGTCGGTGGGGTTGTTGACCAGG
>SEEV01000831.1 GCA_004211695.1 Rhodococcus sp. (in: high G+C Gram-positive bacteria) | reverse complement strand
CGAGGTTGATGTGGTCGAGGTTGCGGTGCGCATAGACATCGGGTGTGCGCCGGATTTGGTGCCCATCGTCGCGGCGAACATCCAGCGGGGCGTAGACCAGGTGTACCGCGCACACCAGGGTGCATCAACTTCGACGGTGCGGGCAGCTCTCAAACGCAAGTTCGGCAGGGCGATCGGGACAACCGCAATCGAGATCCTCGCCGGGTGCATCTCGGACGGGAATACCCCGGTGATTACGTCCTCGTCCCCGTAGTGATCGGGCCGGCAGACGAAAGGAGGACCCGAGCGATCTGAACGTCCTGGCCTCCATCACTGCCACTCACGCTGCAGCCTGTCCTGGGTCACACGGGACAGCCCCCATGCGGCTGCATCCGGGAGACTCAAGAACGGACTGGCGCCGAGGGTAGTGATGAAACGGTCGTCGGCGACTGGCCCCCGCCGAAAACTTCGGACGCTGGCACCCTCGATAGTGTCGCCTAGATGAAGTCGCCGGGGATCGGCCTGATGGTGCACCTCGACGTCGTGCAGGGCCTTTTCGGCACCACGGGGCCACTCACCGCAGGCGGTGTTCGCCATCCTGGTGGGTTCCTCAGTGCTGTGGGTCGACGAGATCGGAAAGCATTTGTCCGGGACCGCACGCACCCGGCTGCAGGGACCTGCGAATCAAATTGGGCCGGCACGGGATCCGCGGGAGCTCCCGTACCAGACCCACCCCCATCGCAGGACCGCTCATCGCTGCCCTTCGCGGCCCCCGGCGGGCCTGGCACCGAGAAGAATTGATCAGCCGTTGACGTGGAACACCGCGCGCCGGCCGCGGTCGGCGCCGCGGCGCAACGCGGCCTGGACGGCGGCGGTGCCACCGATACCGCCGGCGAGGACAAGAAACAGCAGGACGACATTGAGGTTCACGGGACAGGTCCTCCTCTGGGTGGGCCAAATTCGGCGGCCGGTGCGGATCGTGATGTGGTGGGGCTCAGTTCGCTCGCGGCCCGCGGGGTCGGCAACGAGGGCGAAGGGATCTCGGCGTTGTCGTCACCGAACATCGCGGCGAGTCGGGCCTCGATCTCCGCGTTACTGATCGACCCTGCACCGGCGAGGGTCGACGATGTCCTGTGGTCGGGTGTCACACTCATGATGGACGATTCCCGCCTTCGTCGAGAATTAATTGGTTGGCTCCGAGTGCAATCGGTCAGATCACGGGCGGGCATGCAGTCACCCCACGAGAAGGGCCGCGAAACCGTCACCGACCGTTCCACCCTCACCAGCGAACAACGTGCCCGCCGGTGAATCAGCGAACGGCGACGGACCGGCGAAACTGTCAGCCGATCCGCGCACCTCGGCCGATCCTTCCAGCGTCCACGCTCCAATATCCGGAGCACCTCGAGTCCACTAGGACCTAAAGTGAATCCTGCTATCGTTCCAACGTTTTCGGTGATTCACCCTGGCCAGCCGGCGCCGACATACGGGCCAGACCGTACCGATCGCAAACTAAAAGATAGTCGACCAAGGTGGGTCGGGGCTTCGCGACGCAGTACGCGTACGCGCGACACCTACCTTGTGGGACGCGACCGGACTGGTGACCGCGTCGGTGCGGG
>SEEV01000830.1 GCA_004211695.1 Rhodococcus sp. (in: high G+C Gram-positive bacteria) | reverse complement strand
CACTGCTGGTCGTGCGCGACGGCGAGCCAGGCCAGCCCCGATGCACTGATGAGCGCTCCGATGACGAAGACGGTCGCACCACGGCCGTTGAACAAGGCGCGGTCGAGTACGGTTCCGCGGATCAAGAACGCCGCCGCGAAAGGTGCCATGAGCCAGCCGGTCTGCAGGGCGCTGAGCCCGAGTCCGTAGGCGTCCGCGGGACGAAGATCCTCGGGAGTAATCTGAGCGTACGTGCTGAGCAGCAGTAGGAAGGCCGAGTTCACCGCGGCGAACAATGCGATACACAAGCACGACGCGGTGACCAAAGGCGCCTTCATCAGTGCGACGTCGAACACCGCCGAGGTCGAGCGGCGCTCGACGCGCACCCAGGCGATGCCCCCGACGATGCCGGCCATCAACGGAATGAGCGCCGCGATGCCCCACACGAGGCCTTGCGTCAGAGTCAGCAGGATCGCGGCGACCCAAGCGATCATCCACACCGTGCCGAGTACCGCGATGCGGCCGGAACGCTCAGCAGGCGGGGTGTGGGGGATCACGGCATAGCACGCAATGGCCGTCACTGCGCACACTATGGTGAGGATGATGAAAAAGCCTCGCAGCGACAGACTCTCGACGATGAAGCCACCGCCGATCATGCCCACGACGATGCCGACACCGGTGGCGATGACCAGAACCGCGACACCCACCGTGATACCGTCCTCGCCGAGATTGCGGCGCAGGAAACCGAGCGGAAGCAGCTGCGCCGCGCCCCCGAATCCCATGAGAATGCAGCCGACCAGAAGGGTCGAGTACGAGTCGCCGGCAGCCGGAACGAGCGCGCCGACCGCAAGGAATGCGGACGCCGCCACCGCGGCGTTACGGTCGCCGTGCAGATCGGCGAGGCGCGGCAGCAAGATGAAGCCCGCTCCCCCGCCGAGGGTCAGCGCCGTGTAGAGCCACGTCGTCTCGGCCACTGTGGCGAGGCCGTACTGCGCCTGGATGATCGGCAACAGCGGCGGCAGGATGAAGATGACGGCGTTGGTCAGGACGATCAGCAGCGTGCCGACACCGATGAGCACTGCCTTGTTCGGCCCGGGGCGAGCAGTCCCCGCACGGCCGGGTCCGGATTGCTGGTGGATCTCTGTCATGAATTGCTTCCTTCGATGATCACGCCGCCGTCTCGCATGATCATGTCGACCATGGCTTCTGTGGTGGCGTCAGGGGTGAGACACGTGAGTTCGTCGGTCATGACGGGTTGTTTCTTCGAAACCGGTGTGGTCGCATCGGAGTGCGCCGACCCGCCAATGTGATCCGGCTCATACCGTAAGCCAAGTGAGTCGTCTGATCAAGGCATATGACTATTTCTTCGCGTTGTTGCCCGCACCTGACGGCGGTTCTCCGGGAAATATGGCAACACGCTTACCTTTCCGACTGGTAGCGTGGAACCGACTTGATCATCCGTTCAGATCTGTCGACAGGAGAGGGCATGGCTCGCATACCCGCCGCCGAACGTCGCGCCGAACTGGTGGCGGCGGCCGTGCGCGTGATCGCTGCCGACGGGGTCGACGGCGCCACCACCCGCCGTATCGCGCAGGAGGCGAACGCCCCGCTGGCCAC
>SEEV01000323.1 GCA_004211695.1 Rhodococcus sp. (in: high G+C Gram-positive bacteria) | reverse complement strand
CATCCGCAGGTGGCGCTGCGTCCCGAACCTTTCGGGGCGCTGCTCTACCACTTCGGGACGCGCAAGCTGTCGTTCCTGAAGAACCGCACGATCGTCGCGGTGGTCGAAGCGCTTCCCTCGCATGCCGACGCCCGGTCCGCACTGCGGGCGCAGGGTATCGGGGACGACACTGCCGCGCAGTACGCGCGAGCGCTCGGCACCTTGGCCGAGTCGCACATGATCGTTCCCGCCTGACCAGCTCTCACCACCCCGTACCAGAGGACACAGCCCATGACCTCCATGCTCGAAAGGCCTTCCGCCCCGGTCGGCCGTCTCGTCGACCAGTTCGAACTCGGTCTCGACGCCCCGATCTGCCTGACCTGGGAGTTGACCTACGCGTGCAACCTGTCGTGTGTGCACTGTCTGTCCTCCTCGGGCCGGCGTGACCCGCGGGAGTTGAGCACCGAGCAGTGCAAGTCGATCATCGACGAACTGCAGCGCATGCAGGTCTTCTACGTGAACATTGGCGGCGGTGAGCCGACCGTTCGCTCCGACTTCTGGGAACTGGTCGATTACGCGACCGCCCACCAGGTGGGGGTGAAGTTCTCCACCAACGGCGTGAAGATCGACAAGAAGGTCGCGGCCCGGCTTGCGGCCAGCGACTACGTCGACGTGCAGATCTCCCTCGACGGTGCGACGGCCGAGGTCAACGACGCCGTCCGCGGTCCGGGTTCGTTCGCGATGGCCGTGCGGGCCCTCGAGAATCTGTCCGAGGCCGGTTTCAAGGACGCGAAGATCTCCGTCGTCGTGACCCGGCACAACGTGTCCCAGCTCGACGACTTCAAGGCTCTCGCCGACAAGTACGGAGCCACCCTCCGCATCACCCGGCTGCGCCCGTCGGGCCGCGGTGCGGACGTGTGGGACGAACTGCACCCCACCCAGGCGCAGCAGCGCGAGTTGTACAACTGGCTGGTCGCCAACGGTGAGGGCGTGCTCACCGGCGACTCCTTCTTCCACCTGTCCGCCTACGGTGACGCGTTGCCCGGTCTCAACCTGTGCGGCGCCGGTCGCGTGGTGTGCCTGATCGACCCGATCGGCGACGTCTACGCCTGCCCGTTCGCGATCCACGACCAGTTCCTCGCCGGAAACATCGTCGCGGACGGCGGTTTCCAGCAGGTGTGGCAGACGTCGGAGCTGTTCCAGGAGCTGCGGTCACCGCAGACCGGCGGCGCGTGCAGCAAGTGCAACCACTACGACTCCTGCCGCGGCGGGTGCATGGCCGCGAAGTTCTTCACCGGGCTGCCGATGGACGGCCCGGACCCCGAATGCGTCATCGGCAACGGCGAACTGGCGTTGGCTGCGGCCGGTGAGATCCCGAAATCGAGTGTCGACCATTCCCGCACCGGCCAGCGCCGGACCCCGCGGGCGCCGGTTCCGCTGACGCTGATGGTGCGTCCGCCGGCAAAGATTTGTGACGAGAACCCGCTTGCGGGCATGGACCAGACGTAACGCCGTCTGCCAGGTACGAGAGGTATTCCCATGGGTAAGAATCCGTTTTTCGAGACGGTGGCCGAGGCTCAGCGCCGCGCGAAGAAGCGCCTGCCGAAATCGGTGTACGCGGCGCTGGTCGCCGGGTCCGAGCGCGGCGTGACGGTCGACGACAACATCGCGGCATTCGGTGAGCTGGGGTTCGCCCCGCACGTCGTCGGGCTGTCCGACAAGCGTGAGTTGTCCACGACCGTGATGGGGCAGCAGATTTCGCTGCCCGTCGTGATCTCCCCGACCGGTGTGCAGGCGGTCCACCCCGACGGCGAGGTTGCCGTGGCACGCGCCGCGGCGGCGCGGGGAACGGCGATCGGTCTGAGCTCGTTCGCCAGCAAGTCCATCGAGGAGGTCACGGCCGCCAATCCTCAGACGTTCTTCCAGATGTACTGGGTCGGCAGCCGCGACGTTCTGGTCCAGCGGATGGAACGGGCCCGCGCCGCGGGTGCGACCGGGCTGATCATCACCACCGACTGGTCGTTCTCGTACGGACGCGACTGGGGCAGCCCGGCGATCCCGGAGAAGATGGACTTCAAGGCGATGCTCCAGTTCGCCCCCGAGGGCATCACCCGCCCGAAGTGGTTGTACGAGTTCGCGAAGACCCGCAAGATTCCGGATCTGACCACCCCGAACCTGGCGCAGCCCGGTCAGGAACCGCCCACCTTCTTCGGTGCGTACGGCGAGTGGATGCAGACGCCGCTGCCGACGTGGGACGACATCGCGTGGCTGCGTGAGCAGTGGGGTGGCCCGTTCATGCTCAAGGGGGTCATGCGGGTCGACGACGCCAAGCGCGCCGTCGACGCCGGAGTCACCGCGATCTCCGTGTCGAATCACGGCGGCAACAATCTCGACGGCACCCCTGCGCCGATCCGTGCGCTGCCCGCCATCGCGGAGGCCGTGGGCGACCAGGTCGAGGTGCTGCTCGACGGCGGGATCCGCCGCGGCAGCGACGTCGTCAAGGCCGTCGCGCTCGGGGCGCGGGCGGTGATGATCGGCCGCGCGTACCTGTGGGGTCTCTCGGCGAACGGTCAGGCCGGCGTCGAGAACGTCCTCGACGTCCTCCGTGGGGGCATCGACTCGGCACTGCTCGGGTTGGGCCACTCGAACATCCACGACCTCACCGCCTCCGACGTCGTGATCCCGCCCGGATTCGCACGCGTACTCGGCGCCGAATCCTGACCGACGAACGGCGTAGATGTCTGCGCAGTTGACAGACCCGATCACCCTGGCCGGACGCCATGCCCGGTCCAGGGTGCTTCTGGGTCCGCACCCCACCAATCTGGGTGTGCGAAGAGCATTGTCACCGCGCCACGTCGCGTATTACGCGCGGCGGGCGCGCGGCGGGGCCGGGATCGTCGTCACCGAGGTGGCGTCGGTCCACGACTCCGACTGGCCCTACGAACGGGCCCCGCTGGCATCCGACTGCGTCGACGGCTGGCGGGACGTGGTCGCGGGGTGCCGGCCACACGGCACCCTGGTGCTGGCGGGCCTGGGGCACACCGGGCTGCAGGGGTCGAGCGCGTACTCGCAGGCGGTGCTGTGGGGACCGTCGGGAGTTGCCGACGTGATCTCCCGCGAGATGCCGATGACCATGGGGCAGGCGGAGATCGACAGCCTCGTCGCGGGATTCCGTGCGGCGGCGGCCGCGGCCGTGTCCGCGGACGTCGACGGCGTCGAACTCGATGCCGGACCGAGAAGTCTGCTGCGGCAGTTCCATTCGGATCTCACAAACCTGCGTGAGGACGGGTACGGGGCCGACCCGCTGCGACTCACCCGCGAGGTGCTCGCCGCCGTCCGCGCCGAGTTGGGGCCCGGCCGGGTGCTGTCCCTGCGCCTGAGTTGCGACGAGGAGACGTCCTGGGCGGGCATCACCCCCGAGGTGGCCGCCGGACATGCGCGGCAACTGGCCGCCGCCCTCGACCTGCTCGTGGTGGTGCGCGGCGGCCCGATGTCGGCGAACGCGTACCGCCCCGACTTCCACCGGTCGCCGTCGTTCAACACCGAACTCTGCCGGGACATCCGCCGCGCGGTCGCGGGCGCGGTCCCCGTCGCGCTGCAGGGCAGTGTGATCGATCCGTCCGACGCCCGGCGCGCGCTCGACGAGGGGGTCGCCGACGTCGTCGAGATGACGCGCGCCCAGATCGCCGATCCCGACCTCGTCGTGAAGATCCGGCGGGGCGTGGCGCCGCGGCCGTGCGTCCTGTGCAACCAGACGTGCCAGGTGCTCGACCCCCGCAATCCCGTCGTCACGTGCGTCGGCAATCCCACTGCCGGGCACGAGAGCGTCGACCCTCCCGAGGAGTCCGTGGATGGTGCCGTCGGCGCGGTGCTGGTGGTCGGTGGCGGTCCGGCGGGTCTCGAGGCCGCCCGCGTGCTCGCCGTGCGCGGCTACCGCGTCACCGTGGCGGACGCGTCGGTCCGGCCCGGAGGGATGGTCCGGGTCGCGGCCGCCGCTGCGCCGCATCTTACTTCGCTGACCGACTGGCTCGAGAACGAATGCCGCAGCCTCGGAGTCGAATTCCGGCTGGGTTCCACCGTCTCGGATGCCGAACTGGACGCCGCGGAACGCGAGGGCGCGACGGTGATCCTCGCGACCGGCAGCAGGCCGAGGCCGTTACCGTTCCCCGTCGCGGGGGGTGTCCGGTGCCTCGGCGCCGCGGAACTGCTGGACGGCGGCACACCGGGGGAGGGACCCCACGTCGTGTTCGACCCGGTGGGCGGACCCGTCGGCGTGGCGGTCGCGGAGTGGCTGGCGGCGCGGGGGAGGGACGTGAGCATCGTGACCCAGGATTCGGTGGCCGGTTCGCGGCTCGGAATGACCGGGGATCTCGCCGACGCCAACGCCCGCCTGCAACGGGCCGGGGTGACGCGCCACCTCGACAGCCGCATCGTGTCGGTCGGTGAGGCAGGCATGCGGATTGTCGACCGCTATACAGGGGGCGAGTCGGTGGTGCCGTGCGCCGTGCTGATCGACTGCTCCCACCGCCTCCCCTCGGACGGGCTCCGCTCGTCGCGCCCGGACACGGTGCGGGCCGGTGACTGTGTGGCTCCCCGAACACTTCTCGAGGCGGTCCGCGAGGGCCGCGCCGAGGCGCAGAACGTGACCGCACGTAGACGGTCCGAGTTCGACCACCATCCGGTCACCCTCGTCAACGAGAGATAGGACATTTCCATGGGACAGTTCGACGGCAAGGTCGCGTTCATCACCGGGGCTGCCCGCGGGCAGGGGCGAACGCACGCCGTCCGATTGGCGCGGGAAGGCGCGGCGATCATCGCCGTCGACATCTGCGGACCGGTGTCGGAGTACAACAGCTACGAGCCGGCGACGGCGGACGACCTGGCCGAGACGGTGCGGCTCGTCGAATCCGAGGGCGGCAAGATTCTCGCCGAGCAGGCGGACGTGCGCGACAGCGCGGGACTGAAGGCTGTCGTGGACCGGGGTGTCGAACAGTTCGGCCGGCTCGACATCGTGATCGCGAACGCCGGGATCTGCAATTGGAATCGCTTCTGGGAGATGCCCGACGAGCAGTGGGAGACGTTGATCGACGTGAACCTCACCGGTGCGTGGAAGACGTTGAAGGCGGCGGTCCCTGCGTTGATCGAGGGTGGTCGTGGCGGCTCGATCATCGTGATCAGCTCCGTCGCGGGCATCAAGCCCCTTCCGGGGCAGGCGAATTACGCCGCCTCCAAGTTCGGACTCGTGGGACTGACCCAGACCGCGGCGAAGGAGCTGGGCGAATACGGCATCCGGGTCAACTCCGTTCACCCGTACGGCGTGAAGACGCCGATGGGCACGGACCCCGGCAGTCTCGTGCTCCTCGAGAAGCACCCGCACTACATGTCGAGCTTCGGCACCATCCTCACCGAGCACCCGCTGGCCGACACGGACGACATCACCGATGCCGTGCTGTGGCTGGCCGGTGACGGTTCGCGGAGGGTGACGGGCAGCCAGGTCGCTGTCGACATGGGCAACACCAAGGTGTGAACACGCCCGGGTACCGCCACCTGTTCACCCGATTGCGCCTCGGACCGCTGACCCTGTGCAATCGGGTGGTCTTCTCCGCGCACCTCACGGGGTACGCCGTGGACGGGCTGCCCACCGCGCAGCACGCCGCCTACTACGCGGCGCGGGCGAAGGGTGGTGCGGGCCTGATCATCTCCGAGGAACACGCCACCCACCTCGGTGACTGGCCGTACGAGAAGGTGATCGCCGGCTACCGGCCGGAGGTCGTCCCGGGGTATCGGCGGATCACCGACGCGGTGCACGAGCACGGCGTCCCGATCCTGGCTCAGGTCAACCACAACGGCGGTCAGGGGTCGAGCATGTACTCTCGGCGTCCGCTGTGGGCGCCGAGCGCCGTCCCCGACCCGCTGTTCCGGGAAGTTCCCAAGGCGGTCGATCAGCGGGAGATCCGGACACTGGTCGACGGGTACGCGCGCGTCGCCGAGCACTGTGTCCGGGGCGGATTCGACGGGATCGAACTGCAGTGCTCTCATTCGTCGCTCGTGCGAAGTTTCCTCGCGCCCGCCACGAATCAGCGCACGGACCGATACGGCGGGTCGCTCGGCAACCGTGCCCGGTTCCTCCTCGAGGTGGTCGCGGCGGTGCGCGCGGCGATCGGCCCGGACCGCGTGCTCGGGGTCCGGCTCGCGGGCGAGGACCTGTTCGACGGCGGTGTGCGTCTCGACGAGGCAGTGGAGGTGGCCGCTCTCGTCGAGGCGGACGGCCGGGTCGACTACCTCAACACGTCGATCGGAATGGCCACCGAGACGCTGCACATGATCGAGGCGTCCATGGCCGTTCCCCGCGGGTATGCGTTGTTCGTCCCGAACGCGATCCGGCAGCGAGTCGGCCTCCCGGTGGTGGGTGTCGGCCGGTTCACGGATCCGCACCAGGCCGACCAGGCTCTCGACGAGGGGCACTGCGACCTGATCGGGGTGGTGCGCGGCCAGATCGCCGACCCCGACTTCGCGGCGAAGGCGCTCGCCGGCGAGGAGGACGAGATCCGCACGTGCCTGGCGTGCAATCAGGAATGTGTCGGGCGCATGGGACTGGGCCGGTGGCTCGGGTGCGTCGTGAACCCCCGCGCGGGCCGGGAATCGATCCTGTTGCCCGACCCCCTCGTTCGCGGCAGACGAGTGGTGGTGGTCGGCGGCGGACCGGCCGGGCTGAAGGCTGCCGCGACCGCGGCGCAGCGAGGACACGACGTGACGCTGTTCGAACGCACGACGGCACTCGGTGGGCAGGTCCGGACAGCCGCGGTCGTGCCGGGACGTCGCGAGTTCCTCGAACTCGTCGTCGATCTGGAATCGGAATGCGCTCGGCGCGGGGTGGACGTGCGGATCGGCACGGAGGCGACCGCGGAGACCGTCGCCGGGGAGGCGCCCGACGTCGTGGTGCTCGCGACCGGGGCGCGTCCGCGACGTCCGCGCTGGGCGGGCACACGGCAACGGGTCGTCGATGTCCGCGACGTTCTGGAGGGTCGCGCGGATCCGTCCGGGACCGTGCTGGTGGTCGACGAGCTCGGTTTTCATCAGGGCACGTCCGTCGCGGAGTTCCTCGCCGACGCCGGCTGTGTCGTCACGATCTGCACACCGGCGATGATCGTCGGCCAGGATCTCGGGATCACACTCGACCTGGAGGGCTGGAAACGGCGGGCACACCGCAAGGGCATCACCCAGGTGACGGACGTCGTGCCGACCGGGTGCGACGACGCCGGGGGGAGGCTCGCGGTGACGTTGCTGCACCACCCGACCGGTCGGTCCCGGCAGCTCACCGTCGACTGGGTCGTGTCCTCGGCGCACCAGCAGCCGGAGGACGACCTCTGGAAGGATCTGGCCGACAGCGGAATCGAGGTCCACCGGATCGGCGACGTGCTGGCGCCCCGCCGCGCCCACTCCGCCGTCATCGAGGGGGAGCGGGTCGTCCTGTCCCTCTAGGAGGGCGCTGAACAAGGCTGGTTCTGGGGCCGGTCGTTGTACGGGCCGAGGCGCGAAGATTGGCCGGACGATCGCGCGCGATGGCCGATCGGCGGCGGGGCAGAGCGTCCG
>SEEV01000031.1 GCA_004211695.1 Rhodococcus sp. (in: high G+C Gram-positive bacteria) | reverse complement strand
GACGAACATTTTGGCCGTCGGACTGACGGTGGCAGCCTGCGGAGATGGTGTGAGACCGCCCCGCACATAAAGTGTGGGGAGGCAACTGTCGGTGAAACAGGAACCTCGGGACGCGAGTCTCGGGGGGAATCTCGGTCGTTCACGGCCGAGAGGACGTCAACAGCAGACCGCTGCATCCGGGTGGTGAGGGCGGATACAATCGAGGTTCCCGCGACGGCACGGGGGGCTCTCGGATTGGAGCTGATCTCGGATGGCCGATCAGGCGAAGCTCCTCGACTATTTGAAGCGGGTGACGGCGGAGCTCTACCAGGCCCGGGAGAAGCTCCGCGAGGTCGAGGGGGTGAGCCGCGAACCGATCGCCGTCATCGGGATGGGCTGCCGGTACCCCGGCGGGGTGCGGTCGCCGCAGGACCTGTGGCGGTTGGTCGAATCGGGGTCCGATACGGTCGCCGGGTTCCCCGACGACCGGGGCTGGGGCCTGGCGGAACTCTACGATCCGAAGGCCGAGCAGGCGGGTAAGACCTACACCGTCCAGGGCAGCTTCCTCGACGATCCGGCCGGGTTCGACCCGGAGGTCTTCGGCATCTCGCCGCGCGAGGCGCTGGCCATGGACCCGCAGCAGCGGCTGCTGCTCGAGACGAGCTGGGAAACCTTCGAGCATGCCGGCATCGACCCACGGTCGGTGCACGGCAGCCAGGTCGGGGTGTTCACCGGGTTGTCCGGCATCGACTACGCGGCCCGCGCCGGCGGGACGCCGCCCGAGGACCTCGAGGGGTACTTCATCACCGGCAACGCCATGAGCGTCGCCTCCGGCCGCGTCGCGTACAGCTTCGGCCTCTGCGGACCCGCGATCACGGTCGACACCGCGTGCTCGTCGTCGTTGGTGTCCATCCACCTCGCGATGCAGGCGCTGCGCAGCGGGGAGTGCGCGCTGGCGCTGGCGGGCGGGGCGACCGTCATGGCGACCCCGGCGGTGTTCGTCGAGTTCAGCCGGCAGCGCGGCCTGGCCCGGGACGGGCGGTGCAAGGCGTTCTCCGCCGCCGCGGACGGTACGGCGTGGGGCGAAGGCGCCGGGATAATCGCGTTGGAACGGCTGTCCGACGCCGAACGCAACGGTCGCCGGATACTCGCCGTCATCCGGGGCAGTGCGGTGAACCAGGACGGCGCCAGCAACGGTCTGACCGCCCCGAACAAGCAGGCCCAGGAGCGGGTGATCCGGCAGGCCCTGGCGAGCGCCGGGCTCGGCCCGTCCGACGTCGACGCGGTCGAGGCGCACGGCACCGGCACCACACTGGGCGACCCGATCGAGGCGTCCGCCCTGCTGGCCGGGTACGGTCGCGACCGCCCCGCAGACCGGCCGCTGTGGCTCGGCTCGGTGAAGTCGAATCTGGGGCACACCCAGGCCGCCGCCGGCGTCGCCGGGGTGATCAAGATGATCATGGCGATGCGGAACGGCGTCCTCCCGAAGACACTGCACGTCGACCGCCCGACCCCGCACGTCGACTGGTCCTCGGGGTCGGTGTCCCTGCTCACCGAGAACCGGGACTGGCCGGACGGCGATCGGCCGCGCCGAGCAGCGGTCTCGTCGTTCGGCATCAGCGGCACCAACGCCCACGTCGTTCTGGAACAGGGCCCCGTCACCCCGCCGGTGTCAACCGAATCGGACGCTCCCACAGGTGAAGTCGTGGCCTGGTGCGTGTCCGGCCACACCGAGCGCGCACTGCGCACCCAGGCCGAGCGGCTGCGCGACTACGCCGCCGACCACCCCGAACTGTCACCCGCCGCCGTGGCCGCGGCGCTGCTGGGATCGCGGGCCGCCTTCGACCACCGCGCCGCCGTCATCGGTGCCGAGCCGCGGGGGCTGCTGGCCGGCCTCGACGCGCTGAGCCGGGGCGCGCCCAGCCCCGACGTGGTCACCGGCGTGGCATTGGAAGCCGGCGACCGGCCGGTGTTCGTCTTCCCCGGCCAGGGCGCGCAATGGGTGGGCATGGCCACCGAACTCCTGGAAACGTCGACGGTGTTCACCGACAGCGTGCTCGAGTGCGCCGACGCGCTGGCCCCGTACACGCAGTTCTCGCTGCTCGACGTGCTCCGCGACCGGGATCCGGCCTCGCTGGACCGGGTCGACGTGGTGCAACCGGCGCTGTTCGCGGTGATGGTCGGTCTCGCGCACCTGTGGCGCGCACACGGCGTCGAACCGGCGGCGGTGGTCGGCCATTCACAGGGCGAGATCGCCGCCGCGTACGTCGCCGGCGCGCTGAGCCTGCCCGACGCGGCGCTCGTCGTCGCGGCCCGCAGCAAGGTGATCGCCGCGTCGGCCCGGCGTGGCGGCGGGATGGCGTCGGTGGCCCTGCCTGCGGACGCGGTGCGCGCGAAGATTCAGCCGTGGGCGGGGGCCGTCGAGGTGGCGGTGATGAACGGGCCGTCCGCGACGGTGGTGTCCGGACCCGTCGACGCCCTCGACACGTTGGTGGCACAGTGGCAGGGCGACGGCGTCCAGGCCCGGCGGATCGCCGTGGAATACGCCTCCCACTGCGCGGACGTGTCCGTCCTGCGGGAGCCGATTCTCGATGCCCTGTCCGCGATCACGCCGCGGCGGTCGCGGATTCCGTTCTACTCGGCGGTGACCGGGGGCGCGTTGGACGGCACCGCGCTCGACGCGGACTACTGGTACCGGAATCTGCGCCGACCCGTCCGGTTCGAGCAGGCGACGCGATCGCTCGCCGCGGACGGGTACCGAGTGTTCGTCGAGTCGTGCAGCCACCCGGTGCTGACCGTGCCGTTGCAGGAGACCCTGGACGCGGCGGGTGTCGCCGGCCGCGCCATCGGCACGTTGCGGCGCGACCGGGCGGGCCTGCGTCAGTTCACCGCGGCGCTGGCCGAGGCGCAGGTGCACGGCGTGCACATCGACTGGGACCGGGTGCGGTGGGCGCGGCGCGACGACCGGCAGCAGTGGGTGGACCTGCCCACGTACGCGTTCCAGCACCGCCGCTACTGGCTGGACGGTCCGGCGGCGCAGGGTGATGTCGCGTCGGCGGGCATGGAGACCGGGGGACACCCGCTGCTCGCCGCGTCGGTCGAACTCGGCGACGGCCGGGGCGCCGTGTTCACGGGTGTGCTGTCGCCGCAACGCGTTCCGTGGCTGAGGGACCACGCAGTCGGCGGCACCGTCATCCTGCCCGGCACCGCGTTCGTGGAACTCGCGCTGCACGCCGGGAACCGTGTCGGATGCGGCCGGCTCGAGGAACTGGCCATCGAGACGCCGATGGTGATTCCCGCCGAGGGCGAGCTCGCCGTGCAGGTGAGCGTGCTCGCCGACGGCGACAGCGGCCGATCCACGGTGTCCGTGCACTCCCGGCACGCCGACGCGCCGACCGAATCGCCGTGGACCCGGCACGCCACCGGCACCCTCACGGCGGCCGCCGACACCGCCGACGGTCCCGGACCGCAGTGGCCGCCCGCCGACGCCACCCCGATCGAGGTCAGAGGACTGTACGGACTGCTGGACGAGGCCGGCTACGGGTACGGCCCGACGTTCCGGGGTCTGCGGGCGGCGTGGCGCCGCGGCGACGAACTGTTCGGGGAGGTGCGCCTGGGCGGCGAGGACCCGGCTGCGGCGGTCACCGGGTACGGGATCCATCCGGCGGTCCTCGACGCCGCGCTGCACGTGATCGCGCTCGGAACCGCCGAGACCGGCGCCCGCGACATCCGGTTGCCGTTCGCCTGGGGGAACGTGCAACTGCATGCCGTGGGCGCCACCGCGCTGCGGGTGCACATCACGACGACCGGGCCCGAGCGCTACCGGGTCGCCGCGTACGACGGGGCCGGCAATCCGGTGCTGACCGCGGAATCGTTGGCGCTGCGGTCACTCGGCGACACAGGGCCGCTCGCGGGGACGCGCGCGGTCGGCGACGACCTCTACCGGGTGGAGTGGATGCCCATCGGGTCGTCCACCACGGCTACCGCGGACCTGATGCCGCTCGAGGAGGCGCTCGCCGGCGGCGACCACACCGGTCGCGTCCTGTGGTGGTCCGGCGAGCCGGGCGACGATCCGGAGGTGCCGGGCCGGGCGCACGCTGCCGCGGAGGCGGCGTTGCGGGCGGTCCGCTCCTGGCTCGGGGACGAGCGCCTGGCCGACACCCGGTTGCTGGTGACGACGCGGCTCGCCATGGCGATCCGCGAACACGAACCCGTCGACGACGTGTCCGCGGCACCCGTGTGGGGGTTCATCGGCGCGGTGCAGAACGAGCATCCGGACCGCATCACCCTGGTCGATCTGGACGGGGAGGCCGGTGACCTCGGCAGTCCGGCCTTGCTGGCCGCGGCGTTGGCGTGCAACGAACCCCAGTTGGCGGTCCGGGAGGGCGCACTGCTCGCGCCGATGCTCGCCCGGGTGCCGGTGGCCGACGCCGCCCCCGACGGTGCGGCGCCGTTCGGCCCGGAGGGAACCGTCCTGATCACCGGAGGCACCGGGACCATCGGCCGACTGATCGGCCGCCACCTGGTGACCCGGTACGGGGTGCGCCGGCTGGTGTTGACCGGCCGGCACGTGGTCGACGCGGACGGCGTGGCCGAGTTGCGCGCCGAGCTCACCGAGGCCGGGGCCGAGGTCGACGTGGTCACATGCGACGTCGCCGACGGCGACGCGGTGGCCGCGCTGCTCGCCGGCATCCCCGACCTGTCCGGGGTGATCCACGCCGCCGGGGTGCTCGAGGACGCCACCGCCGCCACCCTGACCGAGGACCAACTGCACGCGGTGCTGCGCCCCAAGGTGGACGGCGCCTGGAATCTGCACGCACTGACACGTGACCGCGACCTGTCGGCGTTCGTGCTGTTCTCGTCCGCGGCGGGTGTGCTCGGCGGCGCCGGCCAGTCGAACTACGCGGCGGCGAACGTGTTCCTCGACGCCCTCGCGCAGCATCGACGCGTCCGCGGGCTGCCGGCGATCTCGATGGCGTGGGGGTTGTGGGACCGGCCCAGCGGGATGACGTCGCACCTGGATGCCGCCGACCTCGACCGGTTGCGTCGCACCGGCATCGACACCATCAGCCCCGACGAGGGACTGGCCCTGTTCGACGCCGCGGTGGCCGTGGACCGTCCGTTGATCGTGCCGGTCCGCCTGTCGATGCCGTCGTCCCGATCGGACGGGGAGTCGTTGTCGCCGATCCTGCGCCGGGTCCTCGGTATCCGGCGCCGCCGCGCCGCGGCCGCCGACGCACCGACCGGCCTGGCCGACGAACTGCGGGCACTGGATCCCGGGGAGCGGCACAACCGGGTATTGGACATCGTCACGACCCATGTCGCCGCGGTGCTCGGCCACGACGGAAAGGAGGCGATCGACCCCGAGCGCGCCTTCAAACAACTCGGATTCGATTCGCTGACCGCCGTGCAACTGCGCAATCAGCTGGCCACCGCCACCGGCGTCAGACTGGCCGCGACGGTGATCTTCGACTATCCGACCGCGGACGCGCTCACCCAGGAGCTGGTGGCCCGCCTGCTCGGGACCAGTGCGGCCCCGCAGGTTCCCGAGGCGGCCGGCGCCCGACGGGACGACGAGCCGATCGCGATCGTCGGGATGGCCTGCCGGTACCCGGGCCGGGTGTACGGCCCGGACGACCTGTGGCGTCTCGTCCGCGACGGCCGCAACGCGGTGGGGGCGTACCCGGACAACCGGGGCTGGAACCTCGACGAGGTATACGACCCGGACCCGGACCGCAGCGGCACCACCTACATGAGCCAAGGCGGATTCCTTTACGACGCCGACGAATTCGACGCCGCGTTCTTCGGCATCAGCCCGCGCGAGGCGATCGCGATGGACCCGCAGCACCGGCTGCTCCTCGAGAGCGCGTGGGAAGCCCTGGAACAGGCGGGGATCCGGCCGGATGGGCCGAATCTCACCGACACCGGCACGTACGTGGGTTTGATGGGCGGCGACTACGGCTTCCACCTGATGGGTCAGCGGAATGTGGACGCCGAGGGCTATCTGATGACCGGGACCAGTAACAGCGTGGCCTCCGGCCGGATCGCGTACTCGCTCGGCTTCACCGGTCCCGCCGTCACCGTCGACACGGCCTGCTCGTCGTCGTTGGTGGCCATGCATCTCGCGGCGCGGGCACTGCGCGACGGGGAGTGCGCGCTCGCGCTGGCCGGCGGGGCGACGGTGATGGCCACCCCCGGTGTGCTGATCGAGTTCAGCCGTCAGCGCGGGCTCGCCGCCGACGGCCGCTGCAAACCGTTCTCCGACCGCGCCGACGGCACCGGGCTCAGTGAGGGCGCGGGAATGGTGGTGCTGGAGCGGCTCGGCGACGCCCGCCGCAACGGTCACCGGGTGTTGGCGATCATCCGCGGATCGGCGATCAACCAGGACGGCGCCTCCAACGGAATCACCGCCCCGAACGGGCCGTCCCAGGAGCGGGTGATTCGCCAGGCCCTGGCCAACGCCGCCCTCGGCCCCGCCGACATCGACGTGGTGGAGGCGCACGGCACCGGCACGACGCTCGGCGACCCGATCGAGGCGCAGGCGCTGCTCGCCGCCTACGGTCAGGAGCGGGAGGGCCGGCCGCTGTGGCTGGGGTCGGTCAAGTCCAACATCGGTCATTCGCAGGCGGCGGCGGGGGTCGCCGGGGTGATCAAGATGGTGATGGCGATGCGGCACGGGGTGCTGCCGCCGAGCCTGCACGGCGACGCCCCGACCCGGCACGTCGACTGGACCGCCGGCGAGGTGTCCCTGCTCGCCGAACCGATGGCGTGGCCGGACACCGGGCGGCCCCGCCGCGCCGGGGTGTCCTCGTTCGGCATCAGCGGCACGAACGCGCACATGATCCTCGAGCAGCCACCCGACGTCGCGACGCCGGCGGTCGCACCGCCGTCGGCGACGCCACTGGTCTGGGTGCTCTCCGGAAAGACCGCTGATGCGCTGCGGGCGCAGGCCGCACGCCTGGCCGGGTTCCTCGACGAGAACGAGACGGACCCACCGGATCCGGCCGACCTCGCGTACTCCCTGGCCACCACCCGATCCGGGTTCCGGCACCGCGCCGCGGTGGTCGGTGACACCGTGGCCGACCTCCGCGACGGCCTGGCCCGCATCGCCGAGGGACGAGCGGGCGGCAACGTCGTCGCCGGGACCAGCGTCCGCGGCAAGACGGCCTTCATGTTCACCGGCCAGGGTGCGCAGCGGATCGGGATGGGCCGCCGCCTCTACGAGGCCTACCCGGTGTTCGCCCGCGCACTCGACGAGGTCTGCTCCGCCCTCGACGAGCACGTGGAAACCCCGGTGCGGCAAGTGATCTGGGACGACAGCGACGGCGGTGGTGCGAAGCTCGACAGCACCGAATACACCCAGCCGGCGCTGTTCGCCGTCGAGGTCGCGCTCTGCCGTCTGCTGCGGGAGTGGGGCATCGCCCCCGACTACCTGATCGGTCATTCGATCGGGGAGATCACGGCCGCCCACGTCGCGGGGGTGTTCAGCCTGCCCGACGCCGCCGCCCTGGTCGGTGACCGCGGACGGCTGATGCAGTCGACGAAACCGGGACGGATGATCGCCGTACGGGCGGGCGCCCCGGATGTGCTGGCCCGGATCGACGGCCGCGTCGATCTCGCGGCGGTCAACGGCGCCGAGTCGGTGGTCCTCGCGGGCAGCGAACGCGACGTGCTGGCCGTCGCGTCGGAACTGTCCGCCGCCGGCCTGCAGACCACCACCCTGCGGGTCAAGCGGGCGTTCCATTCGGCCCTGATGGAGCCCATCCTCGACCAGTTCGGCACCGTCGTGTCGAGGCTGACGGCGCAGCCGCCGCGGATACCGTTGGTCTCCAACGTGACCGGGCGCGTCGCCGCCGCCGAGGACCTCGTGTCTCCGGACTATTGGACCCGGCACATCCGGCAACCGGTGCGCTTCCACGACGGCGTCCGCGCACTCGACGAACTCGGTGTCACCCGCTGTGTCGAGGTCGGTCCCGGCGCGGCCCTGGCCGCGCTCGCCGCCGAGATCGTGCCGAACACGATCGCCACGATGCCCGGACGCGGAGACGAGGTGCACGGCCTCGTCGAGGCGGTCGCCGCCGCCTACGTGCAGGGCATCCCGATCGACTGGGACCGCGTGCTGCCCGGCCGCCGCCGCATCGCCCTGCCCACCTACGCGTTCCAGCGCCGCTCCTACTGGCCGACGACGGCGACCCGGCACACCGGCGACCCGACCGAGCTCGGGCTGAGCCCGGCCGATCATCCGCTGCTCGGTGCGGCGGTGACACTCGACGACGACGCGGTGATGTTCACCGGACAGCTGTCGCTGCACCGGGATCCGTGGCTGGTGCGACCGGCGGCCCCGGACGACGAACCGCCGTCGACCGGCACCCCGCAGACGGTGTCGCCGGCGGTGCTGGTCGAACTCACCCTGCACGCAGCCCAGCACGTCGGCCTCGACCACATCGACCAACTCACCCTGCATCAGCCGCTGAACCTCCCGCCGTCCGGTCACGCACAGATTCGGGTGCTCGTGTCGCCGGCCGGTCCCGGCGGCGGCCGCACCGTCACCCTCACGTCGAATCCGGGGGAGCCGGACGGCACGGACATCTGGGTTCGGAATGCGTCGGCGACGATCGACGACGTCGTCGGCCCCGCCGCCGGGCTGCCGCAACCGGTCTCGGTCGACGCCGAGGTCGAGGTGCGCCTCGACGACGGCACCGACACCAGCGGGTTCGGCATCCATCCGGCACTGCTGCAGGCGGCGCTCGAACCGATCCTCGGGTGGGACGGCTGGCCGGCCACGTGGTCGGGAATCCGGCTGCACACCGTCGGTGCCGACGCGGTGGTGGTCCGGTTCACCGCCGGCGACGACGGCCGGTATCGCATCGTGGCCGTCGACCCCGCCGGTGCACCGGTGCTGACCGTCGACGCGGTGCGGGTCGAGTCGAGGCCGGCGGACGGGGACGGCCGTCCGGCGGCAACGCCACTGCACCGGTCGGTCTGGATCCGGGTCGAGGCGGCCTCGACCGGGTCGACCCTCGGACCGGTGGTCGTCCTCGGCGCCGAGGCGCCCGGCGAACGGGGTCTCGGATCCGCCTTCCCGCGATATCCCGACCTGACGGCGCTGCGCACGGCGGTCGAGTCAGAATCGGACGAAGACGACCGGCGACCGTGGACGGTGCTCCTCGACTGCGCCGCCGTGGGCGAGCCGGGGCCGGACGCGACCCATGAACTGTGCGCCCGGGTTCTGCGACTGCTGCAGGAGTGGCTGGACGACGACACCGTCGCCGACAGCCCCCTGGTGATCGTGACCCGCAACGCGATGGTCACCGACGAGGACCGGGACGACGGCGGACGGGCGGACCTCGCGGCCGCCGCCGTGTGGGGTCTCGTCGGCTCCGCGCAGAACGAGAACCCGGACCGGTTCGTGCTGATCGATCTCGACGACACGTCCGACGCCGAGGCCGTCGTCGCGTCGGCGGTGGCGAGCGGGGAACCGCAGGTGGCCGCCCGGAACGGGGCCCTGCTGGCGCCCCGGCTGCGGCGGATGCGCGCCGGCGGCGAAGCGGTGCCGTTCGATCCGCACGGCACCGTCCTCGTCGCCGGCGGCACCGGCACCGTGGGATCGCTGGTGGCTCGCCGCCTGGTCACCGACCACGGGGCACGGCACGTGCTGCTGACCAGCCGGCGCGGACCGGACGCCGAGGGCGCCGACCCACTGCGCCGCGAACTGAGCGATCTCGGCGCGGAGGTGAACGTCGTCGCCTGCGACACCGCCGACGAGTCGGCCGTCGCCGCGCTCCTGGCCGCGATACCGGCGGAGCACCCGCTGACGGCGGTGATCCACGCGGCCGGCGTGATCGACGACGCCACCCTCGCCTCGCTCACCCCTGAACGGCTCGACACCGTGCTGCGGCCGAAGGTCGACGCGGCCTGGCACCTGCACCGGCTGACCGCGGACAGCGACCTGCGGGCCTTCGTCCTGTTCTCCTCGCTCGCCGGCCTCCTCGGGGCGCCCGGGCAGGCGAACTACGCGGCCGCGAACATGTTCCTCGACGCCCTCGCCCGTCACCGCCACGCCCTCGGAAAGCCCGCGCTGTCGATCGCGTGGGGCATGTGGGCACCGCCGAGCGCCATGACCGACAACCTCGGTGCCCTCGACCTCGCCCGGGCGCGGCGCAGCGGAATGGTGCCGATGTCCGCCGACGACGGCCTGGCCCTCTTCGACAGCGCGCTGACGGCCGGCGCCCCGACCGTGGTGGCCGCCCGGTTCGACCACACCGGTCTCGCCGGACCGTACGTTCCGGCGCCGCTGCGTGGCCTGATCCGGGAAACCCGCCCGCGCGCCGCGGGATCGGACTCGGCCGCGATCGGGTCGACCGGGTCCGGGCCGTCGGAGTGGGCGCACCGCCTCGCCGACCGGTCGATTCCCGAACAGCGGCACCTGATGCTCGATCTGGTGCGGGCCGGCGCCGCCGCGGTACTCGGCTACGACGCGTCCGACGCGGTCGACGCGGTCGACCCAGACCAGGCGTTCAAGGAACTCGGCTTCGACTCGCTGGCGGCGGTGGCGCTGCGCAACCAGCTCGGCGCCGCCACCGGGCTGCGGTTGCCGCCGACCATGGTGTTCGACCACCCCAGTCCGCGTGCCGTCGCCGAGTTCCTCCGGGCGGAACTCGTCCCGGATCCGGTGTCGGTGGCCTTCGCCGACGTCGACCGGCTGCGGGCGATCGTCGCCGAACTCGGCGACGACAGCGAGGTGCGGTCGGCGATCGCGCAGCGACTGGAGAGCCTGCTGGCCGAGGTCGGTGCGGGCGACGGCGCCGCGCGCGGCGACGCGGTCGACAAGATTCACGCCGCCACGAGCGAGGAGATCCTGGACCTGATCGACCGCGGTCTGTGACCGCGGGTGATCGGCCTGCGCTAGGTGATGTGGGCTACGTGACGAGCGCGCGGCCGATTCCGCACACCGCGATCGCCCACAGCACGCTGGTGAACGTGCCGATGATGAACTGCTCCGACGCGTGGGGTTCGCGGAGTTCGGGGTAGCGGGCCAGCCCCTTGACGGCGAGGACGACGGCGATGCCCTCCGGCCAGCCCGCGAGGATCGCGGCCGCGACGGCGGCGCGCTCGAGGAGTCCGATGATCCGCCCGCCGCGCAGCGGTCCGTCCTCGGGCCGGGGGTCTCGAGTTCCGGCGTCGGGTTGGCGGCGGGCGATGCGGAACGCGGCCAGCACGAGGGGCGCCCCGCCGGTGATGGCCGCCGCGACGCACAGGACGAGGGTCGCGGCGAGGGCGAATCCGGTGACCGGCGTGGTGGCGGAGGCGGCGAGCGCCGCGACGGCCAGGGCGAGGGCGACCACGATCGGCGCCGCCCACTGCGCCATCCAGCGCGGGCTGCGGGGCGCGGCGAGGGCCAGGGGCGCGACCGCGGCGACGCCGAGGGCGATCAGCGCGAGTGCTGTCATGAATCCGCCTTGCATAGGAGTCGTTCGGCCAGTCGTCGTCCCGCGGTCTCGACGTGCCAGCCCGCGGTGGACAGTCGTTGGGAGACCGCCTGCTTGCTGATCCCCAGCGCCCGCGCCGCGTCGGTCTGGGTGGCGCCGTGGCGCATCTGCTCGACCGCTTCGCGGCCCTCCTCGGTGCGGCGGGCGACGAGGACGGCGACGAGGCTGAGCGCGGTGTCGGCGTCGGCGGCGCTGTCGGGGTCCGGTCCGTCCACGGCCACCCGGCCGGGGGCGCTCTTGGCGCGGTCGACGGCGGCGCGCGCGGATTCGAAGGCGGGCCCCCGTCCGGCCCGGGTCTCGGCGGGGAGTGGTTCCTCGACGGGTCCGACACCGATGCCGATGCTCCAGTGTTCGCGTCCGACGAGGTCGAGTGCGAGGTCGACGACGGCGGCCGGATCGTCGACGACGGCCTGGATCTCGTCGCCGGCCGTGCGCTGGAACGGGCGGACGAGGTCGCGGTCACCGAGCTCGGCGAGGAGTGGGGCGACTCGGTCGACGTCGCGGCGGCTTCCGCGCTGGTCGACGGTCAAGACGAACATGTGTCAAGGTTAGAAACTGGATTACTCGATGTCAATGCTCAAAGATTGACCTTGCGGTTTCAAGGTTGGGGGATTGACTCGTCCTCGGCGGGACGGCCGGCCGCCGACATCGGTTCGGCCGAACCGTCCAGGGGCCGGCGGGAGTCCACGATCAACCCCGCGATTCCGACGACGATGCACACCGCGGACAGCACGAGCAGCGCCGGATTCGTCTCCCCGGTGAGGGCGTCGCCGAGAACGACGATGCCGACGGTTCCCGGCAGGATGCCCACCACCGTGGCCAGCACGTACGGGACCAACCGGATCGACGAGACACCGGCGCAGTAGTTCACCACGGAGAACGGCACGAACGCGATCAGTCGCAGCGACCCCACGGCGAGCCAGCCACGGCGGGCGATCCGCTCGTCCACCCGGCGGATCGTCGGGTTGGAGATGCGCTGCCACACCACGTCCCGGCCGACGGCGCGCACCAGGTAGAGGGCGAGGACGGCGCTCACCGTGGACGCCAGCACCGCGATCGCGATGCCCAGCCACGCGCCGAACAGCAGTCCGGCGCTCAGCGTGAACACCGTGCGGGGGAACGGGAACACGGTCACGAGGGCGTGGACGGCGAAGAAGACGAGGGGGAAGGCCGGCCCGATGGACTGCGCCCACTCCCGGACCTGCAGCACGGACGGATGGGGTGCCAGCAGTGCGACGACGACCAGCGCGACTGCCAGTACTGCGACGCCGATCACCCTGCGGTCCCCGAGGCGTCTCTTCACAGGGCACCAGGCTACCCGGGTGCCGGGTCCTGGGCGTCGCGAGCGGCCGGTCAGGTGAGGCGGCGCCGTCCCGTCACCGTCGCCTCGACGCAGACCCGCCCGCCCGAGATCCCCGCCACCCGGGCCACCGACACCGCGCGGCCCGCCCGGACCACGTCCGCGGTGAACGTCGTGTCGCAGTCGAGGGGGACCGGGCGGAAGAAGTTGATCCGCGCGGACGCGGTGTCCATGTCCGCGCCGTCCCGACTCAGGGCGGCGTTCGCCGCGAGGTCGATCGCGCACCCCTGGACGCCGCCGTGCATGAACCCGAGTTTGTTCGCGACCAGTGGATTGGGTGGCACCACCACCCGCACGCCGCGCCCGTCCTCGATCCGCCCCCCGATCCACTCGAGTGGCGGCACCCCCGGTGCGGGGAGGCCGGGGAGCGCAGACCGGTCCGCCGCCGGCATCGGCAGGTCCACGAAGTTGCCCCACAGGGTGCCGGTGGCGATCAGGGTGCCCGCCGAGTCGCGGACCCGGGCGGTCGAGGTGCCGCCGTCGGCGGTGAGTGCGAGCAGCCGGCTCTCCGCCCACAGCGTCGGCCCCTGCCACCGCCGGGGTGTCAGGACGTCCACGGACAGCTCCGCGGTGACGAGGCCGTCGCGGGTGCCGCGCCGGTCCCAGACGGTGAATCCGAGGAGATCGTCGAGGAGTACGGCGAGGACACCGCTGTACGCGGTCCGGGCGGTGTTCGGGGCGAGCGCGCCGATGTCCATGCTCATACGATTGAGTGGTTCGCCGCGGTCGTCGACGCCCCGGGTCGGCGCACCGAGTCCGAACAACCGCTGCGTGGCGGTGCGATCGGTACCGGCCGCTTCGTACGCAATGCTCATGACCTGAGGTTATTCGTGCTGTGGTGATCCTCACGATAGGGGAGCCCGGACTGCGGCTAGCATCACAGTCACACAACGTATTGATCGATCGCTCATCAGGGAGAGGAAGCCGACACCGTGTCACTAGCTTCAGAAGCCGAGGAAGCTGCGCGGGCTTACGCCGACTGGCAGCACTCCGTGGCCGGAGTCCTCGCGAAGTCGCGCCGGGTCGACGCCGCGGAACTCGGTCCGGAACCCCAGACGCTCCTCGAGACCGTCACCTACGACGGCGTCACCGTCGCACCGCTCTACAGCCCACGCGACGAACGTCCGGAACAGCCGCTGCCCGGCACCTTCCCGTACGTCCGCGGCGCGGACGCCACCCGGGACGTCAACGCCGGCTGGCTGGTCAGCGCCCGGTTCGGTGAGGGTGCAGAGGCGGCGGACGTCAACCGGTCCGTCCTCGACTCCCTCGAGAACGGTGTCAGCGCATTGTGGCTCGCCGTCGGCGGCGGCAATCTGCCCGTCCGGTCGCTGGAGACGGCACTCGACGGTGTACTTCTCGACCTCGCCCCGCTCACCCTCGACGCCGGAACCGACGCACCCCTCGCGGTGCGGGCACTGTTCGCCCTGCTCGACGCGCGTGCCGCAGCCGGCGACGGTGTGACCGATCGCACCGCGGTCCGGGTCGATCTCGGGGCCGCGCCGCTCACGAGCGCCTTCTCCGGTGCCGCCGACGTCGAGCTCGGCGACGCGGTTGCCCTCGCCACCGAGTCCGCGGCACGCGCGGAGAGCGTGCGGGCGATCACCGTGGACGGCACCGCGTTTCACAACGCCGGCGCCGCCGATGCCGAGGAACTCGGTGCGTCGATCGCCGCCGGCCTCGAATACCTGCGGGCGCTGACCGCGAGTGGGTTGACCATCGGGCAGGCGCTCGGGCAGCTCGGCTTCCGGTTCTCGGCCACCGACGACCAGTTCCAGACCATCGCCAAGTTCCGGGCCGCACGTCTGGTGTGGGCGCGGGTCGCGCAGGTCTGCGGCGCCTCCGACTTCGGCGGCGCCCCGCAGCACGCCGTCACCTCGGCCGCCATGATGGCGCAACGCGATCCGTGGGTGAACATGCTCCGCACGACACTCGCCGCGTTCGGCGCCGGTGTGGGTGGCGCGGACGCCGTCACGGTGCTGCCGTTCGACGCCGCACTGCCCGCCGGTGCGCTGGGTGTGTCGAAGACCTTCGCCGCCCGCATCGCCCGCAACACCCAGCTGCTGCTGCTCGAGGAGTCGCATCTCGGTCGGGTGCTCGACCCGGCGGCCGGGTCGTGGTACGTCGAGGACCTCACCCAGCAGGTCGCGGCGAAGGCGTGGGAGTTCTTCCAGCAGATCGAGGCCGCCGGCGGGTACCTCGCCGCACTCGACGCGGGTCTGATCTCGGAGCGGATCGCTTCCACACGCGCACAACGTGATTCGGACATCGCGCACCGCAAGACCGCGGTCACCGGGGTCAACGAGTTCCCGAACCTCGGCGAGGCGCCGCTGCCCGCGGGCGCCGCGGAGGAGGGCCGGGTCGCCCGGTACGCCGCGGCCTTCGAGGCGTTGCGGGACCGCTCCGACGCCTACCTGGCGGCGAACGGTGCGCGGCCCATCGCGTTCCTGGCCCCGCTCGGCCCCGTCGCCGAACACAACGTGCGGACCACGTTCAGCGCGAACCTGCTGGCGTCGGGCGGCATCGAGGCCCTCAACCCCGGACCCCTCGCGATCGGCGACGGCAGCATCGCCGCCGCCGCGAAGGAATCCGGCGCCGGGATCGCGGTGATCTGCGGCACCGACAAGCGGTACGCCACCGAAGCCGCGACCGCCGTGGAGGAACTGCGCGCCGCCGGTGTCGGCACCGTGCTGCTCGCCGGACCGGAGAAGGTCGTCGCCGACGCGGACGGTTCCGCCCGGCCCGACGGATTCGTCACCGCCCGCATCGACGCAGTCTCGGTCCTGTCCGGACTGCTCGACATCATCGAGAGCTCGAGTGACTCCTCGGGCGACACAGGGAGCAAGAAGTGACTACTCGCGAGGTCAAGCACGCGATCGGCAGCTTCGCCGAAGTGCCACTGGAGGATCCGCAGTTTCCGCAGCCGTCCGCCCCGACCCCGGAGCAGACGGACGAGCTGATCGCGGCCGCCGCGGCGGCGAACCACTACACCCCGGAACAGGTGGTGTGGTCCACCCCCGAGGGCATCGACGTCAAACCGGTCTACACCAAGGCCGACCGGGACGCCGCCGAGGCCGAGGGCTACCCGGTCGGCAGTTTCCCCGGCGCCGCGCCGTTCGTGCGCGGCCCGTACCCCACGATGTACGTGAACCAGCCGTGGACGATCCGCCAGTACGCCGGATTCTCGACGGCCGCCGAATCGAACGCCTTCTACCGCCGCAACCTCGCGGCCGGGCAGAAGGGTCTGTCGGTGGCGTTCGACCTGGCCACGCACCGCGGCTACGACTCCGACCATCCGCGGGTGCAGGGTGACGTCGGCATGGCCGGGGTGGCGATCGACTCCATCCTGGACATGCGGCAGCTGTTCGACCACATCCCGCTCGACAGCGTCAGCGTGTCGATGACGATGAACGGGGCGGTGCTGCCGATCCTCGCGCTGTACGTCGTGGCGGCGGAGGAGCAGGGTGTCGCACCGGAGAAGCTGGCCGGAACCATTCAGAACGACATTCTGAAGGAGTTCATGGTCCGCAACACCTACATCTATCCGCCGAAGCCGTCGATGCGGATCATCTCGGACATCTTCGCGTACACCAGTGCGAAGATGCCGAAGTTCAACTCGATCTCCATCTCCGGTTACCACATCCAGGAGGCCGGTGCCACCGCCGACCTCGAGCTCGCGTACACCCTCGCGGACGGTGTGGAGTACATCCGCGCCGGCCTCGACGCCGGCATGGAGATCGACAAGTTCGCGCCCCGGCTGTCGTTCTTCTGGGCGATCGGCATGAACTTCTTCATGGAGGTCGCGAAGCTGCGGGCGGGTCGTCTGCTGTGGAGCGAACTGGTGGCGAAGTTCGACCCGAAGTCCGCGAAATCGCTGTCGCTGCGCACCCACTCGCAGACGTCGGGCTGGTCGCTGACCGCGCAGGACGTCTACAACAACGTGGCCCGCACCTGTGTGGAGGCGATGGCGGCGACGCAGGGGCACACCCAGTCGCTGCACACCAACGCGCTCGACGAGGCTCTGGCCCTGCCGACGGACTTCTCCGCGCGCATCGCCCGCAACACCCAGCTGCTGCTGCAGCAGGAGTCGGGGACCGTCCGCCCGATCGACCCGTGGGGCGGGTCGCACTACGTGGAGTGGCTCACCCACCAGCTGGCCAACCGGGCGCGCGCCCACATCGCCGAGGTCGAAGAGGCCGGCGGCATGGCGCAGGCGATCAGCGAGGGCATCCCGAAGCTGCGCATCGAGGAGGCCGCCGCCCGCACCCAGGCCCGCATCGACTCCGGCCGCCAGCCGCTGATCGGTGTGAACAAGTACGTGCCCGACGAGGCCGACGAGATCGAGGTCCTCAAGGTCGAGAACTCGAGGGTCCGCAAGGAGCAGCTCGAGAAGCTCGACCGGCTGCGCGCCGACCGGGATCCGGTCGCCGTCGAGGCGGCGCTCGCCGAACTGAGCCGCGCCGCGGCCACCACCGAGGGCGGCATGGAGAACAACCTCCTCGCCCTTGCGATCGACGCGGCCCGTGCGAAGGCCACGGTCGGCGAGATCTCCGAGGCCCTCGAGAAGGTGTACGGGCGTCACCAGGCCGAGATCCGGACCATCAGCGGGGTGTACCGGGACGAGGCCGGAAAGGTCGACAACATCAACAAGGCAACGGAACTCGTCGAGAAGTTCGCGGAGGAGGAGGGCCGGCGGCCCCGCGTCCTCATCGCCAAGATGGGGCAGGACGGCCACGACCGCGGCCAGAAGGTGATCGCCACGGCCTTCGCGGACATCGGATTCGACGTGGACGTCGGACCGCTGTTCCAGACCCCGGAAGAGGTCGCCAACCAGGCGGCCGACAACGACGTCCACGTGGTCGGTGTGTCGTCGTTGGCCGCAGGCCACCTCACGTTGGTGCCCGCGCTCCGGGAAGCACTCGCGGCGGCGGGGCGTCCCGACATCATGATCGTGGTCGGTGGCGTCATCCCGCCCGGCGACTTCGCCGAACTGTACGAGGCGGGTGCCGCCGCGATCTTCCCGCCCGGGACGGTCATCGCGGACGCCGCCAGCGGTCTGCTCGAGAAACTGGCCGCGCAGCTCGGCCACGACCTCACGGGCACCCCGGAATAGCATGGGGCGCCCTCCAGTCGACATCGATGCCCTCGCCGAGGCCGTGCGCGCCAATCAGCGCGCCGGCCTGGCGAAGGCCATCACCCTGGTCGAGTCCACCCGGACCGATCACCGCGAGGCGGCGCAGCGGTTGCTGCTCGAACTGCTGCCGGAGTCGGGGAAGGCGCACCGGGTCGGGATCACCGGGGTCCCCGGCGTCGGGAAGTCCACGTTCATCGACGCGCTCGGGATGCACCTGATCGGTCAGGGGCACCGGGTGGCGGTCCTGGCCGTGGACCCGTCGTCGACGCGCACGGGCGGGTCGATCCTCGGCGACAAGACGCGGATGGCGCGCCTGACCGTCGAGAAGGACGCCTACATCCGGCCGTCACCCACCTCGGGCACCCTCGGCGGGGTCGCGAAGGCGACCCGCGAGACGATCGTGCTGCTCGAGGCCGCCGGTTTCGACGTCATCCTCGTCGAAACGGTCGGGGTCGGGCAGTCCGAGGTGACGGTCGCGAACATGGTGGACTGCTTCTGCTTCCTCACCCTCGCCCGCACCGGCGACCAGCTGCAGGGCATCAAGAAGGGTGTCCTTGAACTCGCCGACCTCGTCGCAGTGAACAAGGCGGACGGCAAGCACGAGCGGGAAGCGAAGGGCGCCGCCCGGGAACTCGCGGGTGCGCTGCGGCTGATCTACCCGCACGACGCCGTCTGGACGCCACCGGTCATCACGATGAGCGGACTCGAGGGCGTCGGGCTGGAAGAGTTCTGGGACACCGTGTGCAAGCACCGGGAGGTGCTGAGCGCGGCCGGGCAGTTCGAGGAGAACCGGCGGCGTCAGCAGGTGGACTGGACGTGGACGATGGTCAACGACCAGCTGCTGCGCCGGCTCGCATCCAACACGCGGGTGAAGGCGATCCGCGGCGAGGTCGAGCAGCAGGTTCGGGACGGGTCCCTGACGGCGGCGCTGGCTGCCGCCGAGATCCTCGACGCCTTCGACGGCACGGACGCGTCAGCCGACTGATTTCGCGTAGCGCCCGACCCGGTCCACCAGATCGTCGAAGAACGCGGCCGGGTCGGTGCTCACCGCGATGTCGACGTTGGGTTCCCGGTTCCAGTGCCCCACCCAGTCGGCGACGGTGGTGCCGCGGGTGAGGCGTCCGTGCAGTTCGACGTCGACGGTGGCCGGGCGGGTGCGGGCGACCGCTGGGTTCAGCGCCACCGCCGCCGCGAACGGGTCGTGCATGTGCGCCAGGAAACCCTGGTCGTGGGTGCGGTGGAAGTCCATGTAGAAGCGGATCGCGTCCGACAGGTGCCGGATCACCGGGTTGCTCGCGGTCGAGCGGACGTCCGGCCCGTCGTCGGGGGAGATGATCTCCTCGGGACTGCTGCCCGCCGCCTCCGCGAGCCGCCGGACGTGATCGGGTGTCATCTCGATCGTCTCGGTGACGTCCAGCCCGCACAGGATGGGACGCCGGCCCGCCGGGAGCCCGGAGAACGCGTCGAACACCTCCTTGGCCGCCTCCGGATCCACCGACACGTTCCATTCGGTGGTGGGGGTGGTGTTGCCGGGGTGGTTGAACGCCCCGCCCATCACGACCAGGTGCCGCAGCAGCCGCGGCAGGGCGGGTTCCGCGCGGATCGCGAGGGCCAGGTTCGTCAGCGGACCGGTCACCAGCCCGGTGAGCTCGCCGGGGTGGGCGCGGACCAGGTCCACCCACAGGGTGGTGGCGTCCCGCGCCGACAGCGACCGCCCGGACGGGGGGAGGACGGCGTACCCGATGCCCTGCGGGCCGTGGGTGTCCTCGGTGGTGCGCAGCGGGCCCTCCAGGGGGACCCGGGCGCCGAGCGCCACCTCGATGTCGGGGGCGCCGCACAGGGCGAGCCAGTTCAGGTTGTTGGCCGCGACCTGCTCGACGGGCACGTTGCCGGCGGTGCTGGCGATGCCGGCGATCTCCGCCTCCGGGCTGGCCAGCAGGTACAGCAGGGCGAGGGAGTCGTCGATGCCGGTGTCGACGTCGACGATCAGCCGGTGCGTCGGCGCGCTCATCCGACACGCACCGCGGGCCGGTGGAGCACCGGGAAGTTGACCGACCGGGCGATGAAGCACTTCTGGTGTGCGCGGGTGTGCAGCCGTTCGGCGCGCGCGACCATGGACTCGTCGGTGACGGTCACGACGGGCGCCAGCACCACCTCGGTGAATTCGCCTGCCCCGTCCGGGTGTTCGGACATGGTGCCGGTGGGCTCGTCCCGGTAGTCGACGACGACCACACCGGCCGCGGCGGCGAGCCCCAGATACCACAGCATGTGGCACTGCGACAGCGACGCGACCAGCAACTCCTCCGGGTTCCACCGCTGCGGGTCGCCGAGGAACGACGGGTCCGAGCTGCCCCGGACGTCGGGTTTGCCGGGCGCCGACACGGTGTGGTCCCGGTCGTAGGCGTCCGGCGCGATGGTGCCGTGCCCGCGGTGCCCGGTCCAGGTGACGGTCAGCGCATAGTGGTGCGTCTTCACGCGTCCATACTGCCGGAGCGGTGACTTCCCGGGACACACCGAGTCTGTATCGGGGAGCATCGTGCGAGGACGAGAGGAGTGCCGCATGGCACGCAGGGAGACCGACACCCCGGACTGGGTGATCGCGGAGCGGCAGGATCTGGCGACGGTGCTGGACGGTCTGACACCGGAGCAGTGGGACGCGCCGACACTGTGTGCGGGGTGGCGGGTCCGGGAGGTGCTCGCGCACATCACGATGCCGTACCGGTACTCGATGCCCCGGTTCGCCGTCGAGATGATCAAGGCGCGAGGGAATTTCAACCGCATGTCGGATCGGCGGGCCCGCGCGGACGCCGACGCACTCACCCCCGAACAGTGGGTGGCGACGCTGCGCGACAACGCCGCGTTCCCGTGGAAACCGCCGGGCGGGGGCTTCGACGGTGCCCTGTCGCACGACGTGATCCACGGATTGGACATCACGGTGGCGCTGGGGATCGACCGCACGGTCCCGGCGGACCGGCTGAGCCGCGTCCTCGGCGGGCTGACACCGCACCGGGTGAAGTACTTCGGCACCGACCTCGAGGGTGTGCGGCTCGCGGCCGACGACCGCGACTGGACCTACGGGGACGGCGCACCGCTGCACGGTTCCGCCCAGGATCTGCTGTTGGTGCTGTGTGGGCGTCGGTTGCCGCCGGGGCATCTGACCGGGGACCCGGGCCCGAGGTTCACGGCGGTGTGAGCTAGGTCCAGGCCGGGGCGTCGCCGCCCCAGGCCCGCGCCGGGAACGGGTAGTCGTCGAATTCGGTGAGGGCGGGGCGGGCGGTCGTCAGGTCGCCGTGCGTGACGAGGGAGCCGGGTCCGGGCACCGCGGCCGGCGGCGGATCCTCGGATCGGCCGTCCGCCCGGAGCAGCCACGCGCCGGTGCGGGCGAGCGACACGTCGACGGATCGGCCGCGGCCGTCCCCGTGACCGGCGGCTAGTGCGTCGACGATGCCGGCGGCGAGGAGGTACCCGGTGGCGTGATCGAGTGCCTGCGCGGGGAGCGCGCCCGGGGTGTCGCCGCCCTCGATCGTGGCGATCCCCGACGCCGCCTGGACGATGCTGTCGAAGCCGCGGCGGTGCGCCCAGGGGCCGGAGCCACCCCACGCGCACACCCGGCCCCGCACCAGCGGCCCGGGGGCGTGGTCGAGGAGTCCGTCCAGCGCGCCGGGTCGGTACCCGGTGACCACCACGTCGGCCGCGGCGAGGAGGCTGTCCCACACGTGTCTGCCGTCCGCGGACCGCACGTCGAGCAGCGTGGATCGTTTGCCCTGCCCGGTGTCCCGGTGCTGCACCACGATCTCCGGGAGGGACGGCGGATCGATCCGCAGCACCTCGGCGCCGAGCAGCGCCAGGGTGCGGGTGGCGACGGGGCCGGCGATCACCCGGGTCAGGTCCAGAACCCGGACCCCACTCAGCGGGGGCCCGCCGGGCACCCGGCGGGACCGGTGCCCCGTGCCGGGACGGGAGCTCCCGTCGTGTAGCACGGTGGAGACGAGTTCACCGGACGCGGCGGCGGCACCCTGCGGGCTCGCCGCCCACTCGTCCTCCGTCCGCACCCGCACGGCGACGGCCTGCGCCGCGGCGGCACGGTCCTCGACCTCCGCGGCCGTCATCCGCGTGATCCGGGCGGCCACCGCGTCACGGTCCGACCCGTCCGGCAGCCCGAGCGCCTCCAGCAGCCTCGTGCGATGGTGCGGGTAGTTGGCGTGCGTGCGCACCCAGCCGTCCGACGCCGCGAAGAACCCGGACAGTTCCGCGAAACCCGACACCGGGGAACCCGACACCCGCAGCAGCCGGTCGTTCGCGAAGGACGCGGCGATCCGCTCCGGGTCGAGCCGCCACGACCGGGGTTCCCGACCGTGCACGGCGTCGAGCCGGTCGACGGCGCCGGTGAGGGCGGCCACCGAACCGGCCGCCAACGCGAACACGGGCAGGCGGGCCGCCAGATAGGCGCCCGGGTCGCCGTAGCCCGTGCGAGTCATGGCCTCACGGTAGCGAGCAACCGGCGGCACCGGTCGAGCAATGCGGCACGCAGCGGCGCGGCGCGGGCCGCGAGCGCCGACTGCTGCCGCACGTACTCCGCGCGGCCGTGCGGGGTTTCGATGGGGATCGGCGTGTACCCGTAGCCGGTGAGGTCGTACGGGCTGGCCCGCATGTCGAGTTCCCGTGCGGCGAGCGCCAGCTCGAAGCAGTCGACGGTCAGGTCCGAGTCGACCAGCGGCGCCAGCTTGTAGCAGTACTTGTACAGATCCATCGACGCGTGCAGGCACCCGGGTTGCTCCCGCCCCAGCTGGTCGGCCCGGGTCAGCGGCAGGCTGTTCCGCGGTTCGGCGGCGGGGGTGAAGAACCGGTACGCGTCGTAGTGGGTGCAGCGCAGTTGCGCCGCCTCCACCACGGAGTCCGTGCCGCCCGGGCCGAGCCGCAGCGGGACGCTGCCGTGCCGGACCTCCCCGGCCCGGTACACCATCGCCCACTCGTGCAGGCCGAAGCAGGACAGGTGCGGGGGACGCCCGTCGGTCGCCTCCATCAGTCGTGCGGTGAAGGCGACCGTGTCCGCGCGGCGCTGCAAGAACTCCGGGTCGACGGTGACGCCGCCGCCGGCGCGGTGGTACCCGCGAAGTTCGGCGTACTCCTCCGCACCGGTCAGGACGGTGCCCCACCCGGCGTGCCAGCGCAGCAACTGGTTCGGCCGGTAGCTGTAGTAGGTGAAGAGGAAGTCGATCACCGGGTGGGTCTCGCCGCGTTCGCGCCGCTCCAGGTGCGGTCCGATCAGTGCCGAGACCCGCTCCCGGTGCCGGTCGCGGCGAGGGACCCACTCCGACGCGTCCAGAACGTCCGTCACGATCAGCTCGTTCGCCGGCCCGGGTTGACGCCGTTGACCCGGTGGGTGCCGTCGCGCACAGTGCCCACGTATTCCTCGACGAGATCCTCGAGGGCGACGATGCCCACGATCCGCCCGGACGGGTCTGCCGCCGCCCCCAGGTGGGAACTGGCCCGCCGCAGGATCGCCAACGCCTCGGCGAGCGGTGTGGTGGTCGACATGCTCGGGAGGGGGCGGATGTCGGAGCGGGGGATCACCGTGTCGGGTCCGGCCTCCTCGTCCAGGATGTCGTCGAGCACGTCCTTGAGGTGCAGGTACCCGACCAGGGAGCCGTCCTCGGCGCGCACCGGGTACCGGGAGTACCCGGTCTCGACGACGGCCTCCTCGATGGCGCCGAGCCGCGTTCCGCCCTCCGTCAGCGGGATGGTCCGGGCCTCGTCGAGGGGGATCATCACCTCGCTGACCGTGCGGTCGGTGGTCTCCAGCGCCTGGGTGAGCCGCCGGTGCTCCTCCGCGTCGATCAGTCCCTCGGAGCGGGATTCGCCGATCATCTCGGACAGTTCCACCGCCGACACCGTGACGTCGAGTTCGTCCTTCGGCTCGACCCGCAGCAACCGGAGCGTCAGGTTGGCGCACAGGTTGTAGAACGAGATCAGCGGGCGGGCCAGCTTGATGAACACGAGGTGCAGCGGCACCAGCAGCATCGCCGACCGCTCCGGGCCCGCGAGTGCAATGTTCTTCGGCACCATTTCACCCAGCAGGATGTGCAGCACCACCACGAGGGCCAGCGAGATGGTGAACGCCACCGGGTGTAGCAGGCCGGCGGGCAGCCCGACCGCGTGAAGCGGCACCTCGAGGAGATGCGCGATCGCCGGCTCGGCGACCTTACCGAGCAGGATCGAGCAGATCGTGATGCCGAGCTGTGCGGCCGCCAGCATCAGCGACAGGTTCTCACCAGCCCCGATCACGGTGCGGGCGCGTTTCTTGCCCTGCGCCTCCAACGCCTCGAGCCGGTCGCGGCGCGCCGAGATCAGCGCGAATTCGGCGCCGACGAAGAAGGCGTTGCCGGCGAGCAGCACGAACGTGAGCAGCACGCCGAAGAGGTCACTCATCGTCGTCGTCCTCCTCGTCGCTGGCGGTGTCCTCGGGTTCGGGGGTGAGCAGCACCCGGTCGATGCGCCGGCCGTCCATGTGCGTTATGGTCGCGACCCACCGGCCGCCGGTGTGGTGCCCCTCGGGCACCGGAAGTTCCACCGTGTCGCCCTCGTCGGGAATTCGTCCGAGTTCGGTGAGCACGAGTCCGCCGAGGGTTTCGTATTCGCCCTCGGGGGCGGTGTAGCCGGTGGTGTCGGAGACCTCGTCGACGCGGAGCAGACCGGAGCAGGACCAGCCGTCGCCGATCCGCTGGACGTCGATCTCCGGTTCGTCGTGTTCGTCGCGGACGTCGCCGACGATCTCCTCGATCAGATCCTCCATCGTGACCACGCCGGCGGTGCCGCCGTATTCGTCGACGACGAGCGCGACCTGCATCCCGTCGGACCGGATCCGTTCCATCAGGGCGTCACCGTCGAGGCTGGACGGCACCACCGGAACCTTCTGGGCGAGGGAGTTGAGGCGGGTGGTGCGGCGCCGTCCGGCGGGCACCGCGAACGCGTGCTTGATGTGGACGACACCGACGGCGTCGTCGAGGTCGCCGTCGACGACGGGGAAGCGGGAGAACCCGGTGCGGGCGGCAGTGTCGATCAGGTCGGCCACCGTGTCGGTGGTGGACAGTGTCTCGATCTTCACGCGCGGGGTCATCAGTTCCTCGGCGGTGCGCTCGCCGAAGCGCAGCGAGCGGTTGACGAGCAGGGCGGTTCCCTTGTCGATGGCGCCGCGCTGCGCCGACGTCCGGACCAGCGAACCCAGCTCCTGCGGGGACCGCGCCGAGCGCAGTTCCTCGGCCGGTTCGATGCCGAGGCGTCGCACCAGCCAGTTCGCGGTTCCGTTGAGCCCCTTGATGGCCCACTTGAAGATCAGCGAGAAACCGGCCTGCATGCCGGCGGTCGCGCGTGCCGTGGGCAGGGGGTGGGCGATGGCGAGGTTCTTCGGAACGAGTTCACCGAACACCATCGAGAACGACGTCGCGAGGACCAGTGCGATCACCAACGACGTTGCCGCGGCTGCGGATTCGCTGAAACCGACCGCATCGAGGATCGGGGTGATGAAGCGGGCGAGCACCGGTTCGGACAGATAACCGGTGATCAGGGTGGTGATGGTGATGCCGAGCTGCGCCCCGGACAACTGGAACGACAGCGTGCGGTGCGCGTGCTGCACCTGCCGGGCCCGGCGGTCACCGCCGCGGGCGTGGGCGTCGACGGTGCTGCGTTCGAGGGCGGTGAGGGAGAACTCGGCGGCCACGAACAACGCGGTGCCCGCGGTCAGGGCGAGAAAGCCGAGCAGAGCGAGAATGCTGAGCGCGATGTCCATGGGTCATCGCCGCCGAGCTGAGGAACGGGGGTCGCCGGGTTTGTCGCCCGGCTCGCTAGAGGAGCCCTCCGATCCGGCGGAATCGGATTCCGATTCCACGGAGCAGGAGGTGACAACACTCCCGGAGACGTCGGTCGGTGGGGCGCTTGCTGCGTGTGTGGGTGCCGCGGGCACCGGAGTCCTCTCGTTCGGCCTCGACGGCCCGGACGGGTCCGGCGCCGAGAACTGGTGTGGTTGAGCGACCAATGATACCGGTGGATGTCCGGTTCCGTGGAACAGGACACCCACCGGCACATCAGGATGCGGTCGTCACCAGCCGGCCGGAAGCGGGCGGCCCTCGGCGAACCCGGCGGCGGACTGCACACCCAGAACCGCCTTGTCGTGCAGTTCCGCCACCGTCCGGGCGCCCGCGTACGTGCAGGTGCTGCGCACACCGGAGCAGATGTGGTCGATCAGGTCCTCGACGCCGGGACGTTCCGGGTCCAGCCGCATCCGGGAACTCGAAATACCCTCCTCGAACAGCCCTTTCCTGGCCCGGTCGAACGCGGTGTCGGTGGCGGTGCGGGCCGCGACGGCCCGCTTGGAGGCCATCCCGAAACTCTCCTTGTACGCGTTGCCGGCCTGGTCGACGCGCAGGTCGCCGGGTGACTCGTAGGTGCCCGCGAACCACGACCCGATCATCACGTTCGACGCGCCCGCCGCGAGGGCGAGAGCCACGTCGCGGGGGTGACGGACGCCTCCGTCGGCCCACACGTGCGCGCCCATCGCCCGTGCCTGCGTGGCGCATTCCTCGACGGCGGAGAACTGTGGCCTGCCCACCCCGGTCATCATGCGGGTGGTGCACATCGCGCCCGGCCCGACACCGACCTTGACGATGTCGGCGCCCGCGTCGATCAAGTCCCGGGTGCCGGCGGCGGACACGACGTTGCCGGCGACCAGCGGGACCCCGAGGTCGGCCTTCTTCAGGGCGCCGAGGACGTCGATCATCTTCTGCTGGTGGCCGTGCGCGGTGTCGACGACGAGCAGGTCGGCCCCGGCGTCCACGAGGGCGCGGGCCTTCGCGGCGACGTCGCCGTTGACGCCGACGGCCGCGGCGATCCGCAACTTGCCGTTGCCGTCGACGGCGGGCTGGTAGATGCCGTCCCGGATGGCGCCGGTGCGGGTGAGGACTCCGGCGAGGGTGCCGTCGGGGTGGACGATCACGGCGAGGGAGTCGTGCTTGCCCTCGAGGAGTTCGAACACCTCCCGCGGCGACGCGGAGACGGGGGCGGTGACGAAGTCGGTGAGCGCCACCGCGCGCAGTCGCGCGAACCGGTCGACGTCCGTGCAGGAGGCTTCGGTGACGACGCCGACGGGGCGGTCATTCTCGACGACGACCACGGCGCCGTGCGCCCGCTTCGGCAGCAGCGCCAGCGCGTCGGACACGGCGGCGTCGGGGCCGAGCGTGACCGGGGTGTCGGCGACCAGGTGCCGGCTCTTGACGAACGACACGGTCTCGGCGACGGCGGGCGCCGGAAGGTCCTGGGGGAGAACCACCAGGCCGCCGCGGCGGGCCACCGTTTCCGCCATGCGGCGACCCGAGACGGCCGTCATGTTGGCGACGACGATCGGAATGGTGGTGCCCGACCCGTCCGAGGTGGACAGGTCGACGTCGAACCGCGAGGTGACCTCGGTGCGGTTCGGCACCAGGAACACGTCGTCGTACGTCAGGTCATAGGGAGGGCGATGCCCGTCGAGGAACTGCACATGTCAGGACGATACCGGGGAAGTTGCGGCGGTGCCGGATGTCTGCTGCGCCTGCGACCTGGACAGTCCGATGGTGGCCACCAGCATCACCGCCACCGCGCAGCCGACCACGACGAGCCCGGGGCCGTCCACCCGGAGTCGTTCGTCGAGGACGGTCATGCCGAGGAAGACGGCGGCGAGGGGTTCGGCGATGGTCAGCGCGGGCAGCGACGCGGACAGCGGACCCACCTGGAAGCCGCGCTGCTGCAGGTACACCCCGACCAGCCCGGCGGCGACGAGCGCCCAGGCCTGCCAGCTGCTCACCACCGCCCCCAGCCCGCGGGGCACGAGTTCGACGACATATTTGGTGAACGCGACCGCCACGCCGTAGAGGATGCCGCCCGCGCCGCCGAGCAGCAGGGCCCGCCACCCGGGGTCGATCTTCGACATCCCCGCGGCGGCCGCGACCGCCACCACCGCCAGGAGGATGCCGAGGGGCACCACCCATTCGCGGAACGGGGCGTCGATGTTCCCCTCGGTGGGGTCGCCGATCACCAGGAAGATCGCGAGCGCGACGGCCAGGGCGACGGCGAGGGCCCAGGTGGTGCGGGTGAGCCGGTACCCGGAGAATTTCGCCGACAACGGCAACGCGAACAGCAGCGCCGTCACCAGCAGCGGCTGCACCACGAGCACCGATCCGAGCGCCAACGCCACGGCCTGCATCGCGTACCCGCCGCCGTCGCCGACGAAGCCGGCCCACCAGCGGGGACTGCGCAGCAGGGTGGTCATCAACCCGGCGTCCTCGGGGACCGCGGACGCCGCGCTCTGCTGGGCCACCGACGCGCACGCGAACAGCAACGCCGCGATCAGCGCGCACACGACGGACGCGAACGGCAGGGACATGCCTCTCAGTGTGCCCCGCGGTTGCGGTGTCCGTGCGGAGTTGACGCAGGTCCGGGTTTGCGGCCGCGGCGCGCACCCGACCGGGCGGCCCCGCCGTCCCCGGGGCGGCCGCGGCGGGCCGGCCGCCCACCGGTGTCGTGCGCCTGCCTGCCCTTCTTCGGGGTGTCCTGCGCGGGGGCCCGGGTATCGGGGGCGGGAACCGCCTTCCCGCTCGGGCGGCGCGCGCCGGTGATCTCGGCGAGCACCGCGTCACCGGGCCGCACCCGCACGCCGTCCACGTCGATCCCGGCCTTGCGGGTCAGTTTCTCCACCTCGGCGCGTTCCTCCTCGGTGACGAGGGTGACCACCACGCCGGCCTCCCCGGCGCGGGCGGTGCGGCCGGCGCGGTGCAGGTAGTCCTTCGGGTCGGCCGGGGGGTCGACGTGGACGACGAGCGAGATGCCGTCGACGTGGATGCCCCGCGCCGCGACGTCGGTGGCCACGAGGACGGGCGTGGTGCCGGCGGCGAAGGATGCGAGGGTGCGGGTGCGGTTGTTCTGCGCCTTGCCGCCGTGCAGGGCGCCGGCGGAGATACCGACTTCGTGGAGTTGCTGCGCGAGCCGATCCACCGCGTATTTGGTGCGCACGAACATGAGGGTGCGCCCCGCGCGTGAACCGATATGTGCCACAACGGATCTCTTGTCGACCTTGTCGACGAACAGCAGGTGGTGGCGCATGGTGCTCACCGACGCGGCAACCGGCGCCGTGGAGTGGGTGACGGGGTCTCTCAGATACCGCCGGACGAGGGTGTCGACGTCCCCGTCGAGGGTCGCCGAGAACAGCAGCCGCTGACCGTCCGCCGGCGTCTTGTCGAGGATCGTCGCGACCTGCGGCATGAACCCCAGGTCGGCCATGTGGTCGGCCTCGTCGAGGGTCAGCACCGTCACGTCGTCCAGCGACACCGAACCCTGGGCCACGTGGTCGGCGAGTCGTCCCGGCGTCGCGATCAGCAGGTCGACCCCCCGCGACAGGATCTCGACCTGCCGTTTGATGGGAATCCCGCCGACGACGTTCGCCACCCGCAACCCCACCGACAGCGCCGGTTCGTCCAGGGCGCGCTCGATCTGCAGTGCCAGTTCACGGGTGGGCACCAGGACGATGCCGCGCGGGAAGCCACGCCTGCTCGCGGCGCCCTTGAGCCGCACGAGCATCGGCAGTCCGAAGGCGAGGGTCTTCCCGGACCCGGTCGGGGCGCGGCCCAGCACGTCCCGGCCCGCGAGGACGTCGGGGATGGTGGCCGCCTGGATCGGGAACGGCGCGCCGATTCCGCTGCGGTCGAGGGCGTGGGTCATCACGGCGGGGAGACCGAGCGCGAGGAACGTCTCACCCACCGGTGTGGGCGAGGAGAACTCGTCGTCGGGCATATCGGAAAGGCTACCGCCTGCGAAGAGGGTGTCCCGACGCCGCGGCCGTGACGCACACGGGGTGCGTCACGGCCGGGGACGGTCAGTCGAACAGTCTTCAGGCCTGCACTTCGCTGCGGTCACCGCTCCAGAGGGTGTGGAACTTGCCCTCCGCGTCGACCCGCTCGTAGGTGTGGGCGCCGAAGAAGTCGCGCTGCCCCTGGGTCAGGGCCGCGG
>SEEV01000829.1 GCA_004211695.1 Rhodococcus sp. (in: high G+C Gram-positive bacteria) | reverse complement strand
TATACCCCGAACCGTGTCCGCAAGCCCAACCCGCAAGGATTGCGCAAGAACCTTCGCCTGCGTGATGGCCGCTGGTATTGGCATTGGGATCCGGAGTTCCTTCGCCAGGGCGACGAACCCACTCGCCAAGCCGACTCGATCGTCCGCTACGAACGCGCTCGCGACGCTGCAGCCGCGATCACCGTTCCGACGATGCTCGTTCGTGGCACGCAATCCCATGTGGTCAGCGAAGAAGGCGCCAAGGAACTGCTCGAGCTGATCCCGACCGCCACACTGATCGACGTCACCGGGGCCGGTCATATGGTTGCCGGCGACGACAACGATGTCTTCAGCGGGGGATTGAAGGGATTTCTCGACGAAGACGTTGTCGCATCGCGTCACTGAAGCCATCGAGCCCCTCGAACGTAACTGGCCAGGGCCTCGACGTCAGCGGGAAGCCTCGTGCGCGGCTCACAGCTCCGCCAGCATGGGGAACAGGGCGATCGCGGAGACGGTGATCCCTGCGACGCCGATGACGACGCCCAGTAGGGCCCGCAACGATGCCGCCTCGTCGTCGGCCACCGAGGACCGTAACGTGGCGACGGCGCCGAAGATCACCGCGCCCACTCCCAAAAGGAAGCCGAGTCCGACCACCCAGAACGACGCAACGGACAGCGCGCCGAGGGCGATCGACACGGTGGGCAACCGCGAACGATGCTGCATCGCTACCTCGTCGCTGTCGGCGGAGGAGCGCATGCGGTGGTCGGCTCGGGGGCTGTTTGGGACGGCGGCGGTCATGATCCTCCTTCTCGCGGTTGACGAATCGGGTGGGCGGGAACAAATCGTCTGTACAGGACTGGAAGCGTCTTCGGGACTGTTCGGTCCACGAATTTTCGCGGCGTTGTCGAGGCCGCTCCAGTGGTCGATGGCCGCGACTCGGTCGAGGGGTCTCCAGCTTGTGACCTGGACCCTATGAGAATTTAGCACTCTAGTGGTAGGAGTGCTAACTCTTTTTACTAACTAATTTCCTCTCGGCGGAGCGATCCACGGGTATGGACCGCGGAACCGTCTTGTGTCGGCGATTCGTTCCATGCGCGGAGGAGGTCGTTGCAGAGGGTTGTCTTGAGGATGCGTAGGCGCTCGAGGTCGGATGGCCTCGGGGTCATCGCGGCCTGGAGGAGAAGAAGGAACCTGTTCCGTCGTACGCCGAATTTGATGAACAATTCCTCGGCGTCAGCGCCGCGGTAGGGAGCCCACTCGATGGCGAAGGCAACGAGCGCCCGGTCCGAGGGGCTGATGGATTGCACGCTGGCGAGGAGATCGCAGGCACGCAGTGCATTCCGTAACCGAAGTTGCGGCGTGCCCGGGCGGGGTTTGGGTGGGTGATCTGCGGAGACGCCATTGAATGACTCTAAAATGTAGCCAAATATCTCGGCGTGTCGCGCAGGCATTTCCGATGACTATCACTACAGTGCAATGTATGCCGGTCAAGCTGAAGGCGATGCACGTGGCCAGGATCAAGAGCAGCCGCGTGGACAAGTCGGGGCGGCGTCGCGATTACCAGTCGGTGTATCTGCGGCGCAGCTTCCGCGAGGACGGCAAGGTCAAGCACGAGCAGCTGGCGAACCTGTCGGCGCTGCCCGAGCCGGCGATCGGCGCGATCGAGGCGATCCTCAAGGGCACCGCGCTGGTGCCGGCCGGCGACGCGGTCCGAATCGACTCGTCGCTGCCGCACGGGCACGTCGCGGCGGCCGCGGCGATGGCGCACCGACTCGGCCTGCCCGCCCTGCTGGGCCCGGCGTGCCGGCAGCGCGACCTCGCCTACGCCCTGATCCTGTCCCGGGCGCTGCGGCCGTCGCCGAAACTGTCCACCGCCGCCTGGTGGACCGACACCACCCTCGGCGAGGACCTCGACGTCACCGGGGCCGGCACCGACGAGATCTACGCGGCGATGGACTGGCTCGTCGACCGGCAGGACCACATCGAAAAACAACTCGCCGCACAGCATCTCGACCCGAAGGTGAATCCGTCGCGGATCGCGATGTTCGACCTGTCCTCCTCCTGGGTGACCGGCCGACACTGCGACCTGGCGGCCCGCGGCTACTCCCGCGACGGGAAGAAGGGCCGCGAACAGATCGAATACGGACTGCTCACCGACCCCGCCGGCCGCCCGGTCGCGGTCCGGGTGTTCCCCGGCAACACCGCCGACCCGGCCGCCTTCACCCACGCCGTCACCGCGGTCAAAGACACCTTCGCGCTGGAGAACATGCTGATGGTCGGCGACCGCGGCATGATCACCTCCGCCCGCATCACCGCCCTCAAGGAACTCGGCGGCCTGGGCTGGGTGACCGCGCTGCGGGCCCCGCAGATCGCGGCGCTGGCCGCCGACGACGGGCCGCTGCAGATGTCGCTGTTCGACACCCAGAACTTCGCCGAGATCAGCCACCCGGACTATCCCGGGGAACGGCTGATCGTGTGCCGCAACCCGGCACTGGCCGACGAACGCGCCCGCAAACGCACCGAGCTGCTGAACGCCACCGAGACCGCCGAGGCCGCCCTCGACGGGATCTACACCCTGCGCACCACCGCCACCCCCGACGAGCTCGACACCGCCGCCGTGATCGACGCCTACAAGAACCTCTCCCGCGTCGAACGCGACTTCCGCAGCCTCAAGGCCATCGACCTGGACCTGCGCCCGATCCACCACCGCCTCACCGACCGGGTCAAGGCACACGTGCTGATCTGCATGCTCGCCGCCTACCTCACCTGGCACCTACGCAAGGAGTGGGCGCCGCTCACCTACACCGACGAGAACCCGCCGCACCGGGACGATCCCGTCGCCCCCGCGGCCCGCTCGGCCGCCGCCAACAGCAAGGCGGCCCGCAAGACCACCACCGACGGCGACCTGCCTGCACGCGCCTACCAGGACCTGCTCGCCCACCTGGCCACCCTCACCCGCAACCAAGTCCACTTCACCGGCCTCGACACCACCGTGCCCATGCTCGCCGAGCCGACCGACACCCAACGCCGCGCCTTCGAACTCCTCGACACCACCGTCCCCCTGACCATCACGTAGCCAGAGCAACCACAACCGAAAACACCGAACCCCCAGGTCAACCGGGGGTTCGTCCGTCCTCACCGTCGCAACTTGGG
>SEEV01000828.1 GCA_004211695.1 Rhodococcus sp. (in: high G+C Gram-positive bacteria) | reverse complement strand
TGACGTCGCTGACGATCGCCACGATCGAGCAGTCCATCTTGCTGAAGTCGATCCAGGCGTTCCGGATGGACGAGCTGATCGGGACGATGCCCTCGTGTACGGAAATGATCTTCATGTGCTTCCTCTCCTCACTTTCTTTCGTCTTATAACGCTTATAAGACTTATAAGATGCAAGAGCGATGTTAGACTGATCGTGGCGCCGGACACAAGAGCCAATTTGTGGCCGGGAGCACAGACCGAGGATTTGGGTGAGGGAGGGCACATGCAGTCGACGAACGTCATGAACGTCTATTCCAGCAAGGGCGACGTGGCATACGGCGAGCTACGTCGGCTGATCTTGAGCGGCGAACTCACCCCGGGATCACGCCTGGCGCAGTACGAACTCGCCGACAGCCTCAAGATGAGCATCACCCCGCTGCGCGAGGCGGTCCGCCGTCTGAGCAGCGAAGGGCTCGTGGAGATGGACTCGCACCGCGACGTGCGAGTGGCGCAGATGAGCGCACAGGAGGCCCGTCAGCTCTTCGAGGTCCGACTCTCCCTCGACCCCACCGCCGCCGAACTGGCCGCTGCACGGCGCACCGATCAGGACATTCTGTTCATGCGCTCCGCGCTGAACCGACTGGTGCCGGTCACCCGTCAATGGGGCGAAGAGGGCTTGCAAGCCCACCGCGAGTTCCACCGTGCCCTCTACGTCGCCTCCCACAACGACGTGCTGATCCGGTTGCTCGACGACGTCTGGGACAAGTCCGACCGGTATCGCCGCGTCGGCCTCGAACTTCCGCCGGGAGACGAACCCCGCATCCGCGACCTCGACGAGCACCACCAACTTTTCGACCTGGTGGTCGCGGGCGATGTGTCCGGCACCGGCGAGCTGATGCGGCGACACATCACGGAAAGCCTCACCGCCAGCGCCATCCGCGCCCTCGAGGAACGCGAGGGCGCGACCTCACGCGAGCTGGCCTGACCGGTCCCCTCACCGGCCTCCATAACCAAACACCCGAATCATCCCCGGCGGCAGCGCCGATAGTGCTGCACGCCAGGATTTCTGGACCCCGAAGGGAAGTCACCACACCATGGGCGCAACACATCGGATCGCAGTCATCCCCGGCGACGGGATCGGCACGGAGGTCGTCCCGGAGGGACTGCGGGTCCTCGAAGCCGCGGCGTCGGCATTCGACTTCCACATTGACTACGAGCAGTTCGACTACGCCAGCGCCGACTACTACACCAAGACGGGCACAATGCTGCCCGATGGCTGGTTCGACCAACTCAACCAGTTCGACGCCATCTTCTTCGGCGCCGTCGGCTGGCCCGACGTGGTCCCCGACCACATCAGCCTGTGGGGCAGCCTGCTGCAGTTCCGCCGCCACTTCGACCAGTACGTGAGCCTGCGCCCGGTCAAACTGCTCCGCGGCATCACCAGCCCGCTGACCGGCCGTCAACCCGGTGACGTCGACTTCTACGTCGTGCGGGAAAACACCGAGGGCGAATACTCGAGCATCGGCGGCAAGATCTTCGAGGGCACCGACCGCGAAACCGTCATCCAGGAAACGGTGATGACCCGCACCGGGGTGGACCGAATCCTGAAGTACGCCTTCGACCTCGCCCA
>SEEV01000827.1 GCA_004211695.1 Rhodococcus sp. (in: high G+C Gram-positive bacteria) | reverse complement strand
GCTGGTCAGCACGATGGCTCCCCCCTGGCCCCGCTCGACCATGGCGGGCACGACAGCCTCCAGGGTGTTGAAGACGCCCGTGAGATTGATGTCGATCGTGTCTTGCCAGGCCTCGTGAGACTCGTCTACCGCGAAGAGAGCGACGCCGGCGTTGGCGATGACGATGTCAATTGGACCGATCTCCGAGATGCCCTCGCGGATTGCGTGCGCGAGTTGGTCCTCGTCACGCACGTCGGCTTCGACGCTGACGCAGCGCCTGCCGAGGGCCTCGACCGACTTGCGGGTGTCGGCGAGGTCGTTCGACGACGCGAGTTCGTAGCGAGCCGATGCGAGTGGCTTGCACATGTCCAGGGCGATGATGTCCGCTCCCTGTTCAGCGAGCAGCAGCGCGTGGCTGCGGCCCTGACCGCGGGCTGCGCCGGTGATGAAGGCGACTTTCCCTTCGACTCGTCCCATTTGCAGTTCTCCTTAGGGTTGGGACGACACGGCACGGTTACGTTGAACGAGTTCCGTGGGGTTTCGTCCTTCAGGTGAGCGGACCCGGGGAATCGGGCCGTCTTGGGTCTGTCCGGCGTCAGTGGACCGACGCCGCTGGAGGCGCCGGGAATGTGTCGCGGAGTCGTTCCAGAACACTGGCGTCCTCGATCGTTGGCGGCACGTGCACGGGTTCGCCGTTTGCCAGGTCGCGCAGCGTCCGGCGCAGGATCTTCCCGGACCGGGTCTTGGGAAGTTGGTCGACCACCAGGGCGGTGCGGAAGGCGGCCACGGCTCCGATCCGGCTGCGGACCATGTCGACAAGCTCACTGACGACGGTCTCCGGGTCGCGGTTCACCGCGGTCTTGAGGACGACCAGGCCCACCGGTGACTCGCCTTTCAGCGAGTCGGTCACTCCGATCACTGCGCATTCGGCCACATCGGAATGGGCGGCGAGAACCTCCTCCATCGCGCCGGTCGAAAGCCGGTGCCCCGCAACGTTGATGATGTCGTCGGTGCGGCCGAGGACCCACACGTCACCGTCCTCGTCGAGATGCCCGGCATCGCCCGTGCGGTACCAACCGGGAAACTCGTCCAGGTACGACGCGCGGTACCCGTCGTCGTCGCCCCACAGGGTCGGGGCGCACCCCGGTGGCAGCGGCAGCCGCAGCGCGAGGTTGCCGGTCTCACCAGCCGACAGCGGGACTCCGTTGTCGTCGAGTGCCCGGATCTCGAACCTGGTGCCGGGCGATCACGTTCCAGAACGCGCCGGCGTCGGGGGTGCCGACCGGTTTGCCCTCGTACATGACCGTCGTCAGACCCGCCAGGAGAGGCGCGTAGACGATGTAGGAGTGACCGACCACCCAGCCGACATCCGATGCGGCCCAGAAGACGTCACCGGCTTGTAACCCGAAGATCGTCGGGATGGAGGCGGCGAGGGCCACAGCGTGGCCGCCGTTGTCCCGGACGACGCCCTTCGGCCGTCCCGTTGTCCCCGACGTGTGCAGGATGTACAGCGGGTCCGTGGCCGCTACAGGCACCGGAGGGTGCGGGCGTGCCGCTGCCTCTGCCGCCAACAGGTCGTGGTCGCGGCCGGGGTCGAGTGCGGCGATCGCCTGGGGACGCTGCAACACGAAACAAGCGTCGGGACGGTGGCGCGCCTGAGACAGTGCGGCGTCGAGGACGGGCTTGTATGCGACCACCCGGCCCGGCTCCAAGCCGCACGATGCGGCAATGATCGCCCGCGGTGTGGTGGCATCGATCCGGGCGGCGAGCTCGGAGGCGGCGAAGCCGCCGAACACGACCGAATGGACTGCCCCCAGCCTGGCGCAGGCCAGCATGGCGATCGCCGCCTCGGGCACCATCGGCATGTAGATGACGACGCGATCGCCGCGGCCGACGCCCACTGCCGCCAGCGCGCCAGCGACTTTCGCGACACGGTCGCGCAGCTCACGGTAGGTGTAGCTGGCGCTCTCGCCGGTCATCGCGCTGTCCCAGACCAGCGCGAGCCGGTCGCCGGCGCCCGCCTCCACGTGACGATCGAGACAGTTGTGGCTCGTGTTCAGCCGGCCGCCGGGGAACCACCGGCCGTAGGGACCGGTGTCCGCGTCGAACACCGCGGTCCACGGGGTGTCCCACTCGATGCGGGTTCCCTGTTCACCCCAATATCCCAACGGATCCTCACGCCAACTCTCATACAGGCTGCCGTAGTTCGTCATACAGACGCTGCCGTGTCCTGGACGTGGAGAAAGCGGGTGACCTGCGCCGCGACCGCATCGGGGTGCTGCTGGTGCGGTGCGTGCCCGGCCTGGGGGTAGACCGCCAGCTGCGCGTCGGCCAGCTCCCGGTAGAGCAGCCACTGATTCTTGACCGGGAAGAAGTGGTCGTCGTC
>SEEV01000322.1 GCA_004211695.1 Rhodococcus sp. (in: high G+C Gram-positive bacteria) | reverse complement strand
TCGTCGGGGCGCAAGCGGACCGCGTCGAGCACCGACGTCCACGAGGTACGCCCGGTCTCGAGTGCGGCGACGAACGAGTACGGCCACCCCGGGATCAGCTGCGCCTGATTCTTCCCGCGGCCGTAGACGTGGCAGAACCCGCGCTGCGGACTCGTCGGTGCATCCGGGCGCAACCAGGCGCTGACATCGACGGCCAGAACGATTCGGCCGCCACGATCACACGGGATCGTCAGCCCGCCGAGGGCGCGGCGCAGCCGAGTGAACTCTACTCTGCCGCAGTTGATTGCGTCGTACAGGGCGCCGTGACCGCGCCGATGCTCGGCGGCCAGTGACCACTCGACCAGGGTGCGAACCGCGGTGCCGGAACACAGCAGCGCATCGGTCAACTCGAACAATGCATCACCTCGGGTCGGCAGACGCCGGTAATACTCTTCGCGGAATGACACCAGGTCGACACGCGGATCGGGGACCGATTCTTCCCCGACCGCCCACCGATCGGGCTAACTGATACTCACGGCCACCGCCTGTTTTCGTCTCGAAGTTCTGTGGAAGGAACCTCAAGATGATCAGGCGGTGGTCGCCTCATGCCGCGGCGACACGCCGAACAACACCAGCACCAACTGCCCCACGCGATGGCCGAGGTTAAACGACAAGTTTAGAATTAGTTGTGTCTCGGGGTTGACCTCAGAGGGGGGCGACTGGGACGACAGGCGGCTCGGCGGGCGCCGAGTCGCGTAAGTGCGGTTCGCTCCGCACGCTCAGGTCGCTCATCGGCACCACGGTGCCGTCGGGGTCGGTGATGCTCACCCGCACTTCCGAGCCGGTGGGGTCGACGACCGTCAACGGTCCCGTTCCCTGATGCAGGTATTTGTCGCCCCACTGCATCAGTGCGATGACCACCGGCAGTAGGTCCTCGCCCATCTGCGTCAGGACGTACTCTTGGCGGGCGCGGCCCTTGTCGGGGCGGTACGGCTGTTTGGCGAGGACACCGACGCTGACTAACTCTTTCAGTCGTGCAGCTGTGCTTGCGTCTGTCATTCCGACGCGGCGGCTGAAGTCGTCGAACCGGGTCGTTCCGTAGAAGGCCTCGCGAACGATCAGCATTGCCGACCGGGTTCCGACAACGCGCAAGGCCCGCGCAATGGAGCACTGACCGGAAGGCGTCCAAGCGGCAAGGTCCGACAGCGATCCCGTCATGTTCATCGGCATGCCCCAAGCGTACTGACTTTACAAAACAATAGCTAGCTCCTACAGTCGGGAATCACGATCCGTTTCTGCGGATCGCGTCCCGTGGAGAGTTACGAGTGGAGATGTCATGAGTGGAAATGTCACCAGGGACGCAGTGATCGTCGAGGTTGTCCGAACCCCGGTGGGCCGAGGCAAGGCGAACGGAACCTTGCATGTCGAGCACCCTGTGGATTTGATGGCCCACAGCTTGCGGCAAGTGGTGCAGCGCAGTGGTATCGATCCCTCACTGATCGACGACGTGATCGGCGGCGTCGTCACCGCGGTAGGGGATCAGGCTTCGAACATGACGCGGCGCGCCGCGTTGGCAGCGGGTTTTCCTGAATCCGTGCCGGCGACGACCGTGGACCGGCAGTGCGGAAGCAGTCAGCAGGCAATCCATTTCGCCGCTCAAGGCGTGATCTCGGGAGCGTACGATCTCGCGATCGCGACCGGTTCCGAGTCTATGAGTCGCATTCCGATGGGTTCCAATCTTGTCGGTACCGAGGATCCGGCCGGTATCGACTTCGCTCAGCGATACGCGGACGGGCTGATACCTCAGGGGATCAGTGCAGAACTGATCGCGGCGAAGTGGAAAATCAGCCGCACCGAGATGGACGAATTCGCCCTCACCAGCCACGCCCGGGCCGCGGCGGCGACACAGGAGGGACGGTTCGAGCGAGAAATCAGTCCAATTCGAGGTCTCGACCGCGACGAAGGCATTCGGACGGGATCAACACTGGAGAAGCTGGCCGGCCTCCGCCCAGCCTATTACGACGATGCGATGGCGACCCGCTTTCCGGAGATCGGCTGGAACGTCACCGCCGGCAATGCGAGTCAGGTCAACGATGGTAGTGCCGCCGTAATGATCACCACCAGCGAGAACGCGCGACGTCTCGGCTTGAAACCGCGTGCCCGACTGCATAGTTTCGCTGTCGTCGGCGATGATCCGCTGTACATGCTCACCGCTGTCATTCCGGCGACGCAGAAGGTGCTCGCCAAGGCCGGTCTCGGTATCGGCGATATAGACCTGTTCGAGGTGAACGAGGCGTTCGCCTCGGTGGTACTCGCCTGGGCGCGTGAGACCGGTGCGGATCTGTCGAAAGTCAATGTCAACGGTGGCGCGATCGCGATCGGGCATCCACTCGGCGGGAGCGGCGCACGGATTATGACGACCCTCGTGAACGCTTTGGAGCAGCGCGGACAACGTTTCGGCCTGCAGGTGATGTGTGAGGCGGGCGGCCTGTCCAACGCCACCATCATCGAGCGCCTGTGATGTCGAATCGGTGGTTCTCCCTCGCCGCGGTGTGCCTAGGGATGATGCTCTCGTTCCTCAACATCACGGCCACGATTTCAGCGCTGGCATCGTTGCAACAGGATCTGCAGATATCGAATGCGACTCTGGTCTGGATACCCAGCATCTACGCATTGGTGGTTGCCGCTCTGGTGCTGTCGACTGGAACGATCGGCGACGTCTATGGCCGTCGTCGCGCCTTCGTCGCGGGCACAGCGGTGATGGCGGTCGGCAGCGTCCTAACGGCAACTGCCGGTTCGGGATCGTGGGTCATCGTCGCTCAGGCCGTCACCGGAGTTGGTGGCGCATTGGTTCTTCCGAACAGTCTCGCGATAGTCAGTCACCTGTTTCCCGACCCCCGCGAACGCACCGAGGCCATCACTGTCTGGGCTGCCTGCTCGGGACTGGGACTGGCTCTCGGACCCTTGTCCGCAGGAGCGATTTTGTTGGCGTTCTCATGGCCGATCATTTTCCTCGTCAACAGCATTGCCGCCGCCCTCGTCACGGTTGTCGTGATGGTGGTTGTGCGTAAGGGATCGTCGGGATCGGCGCGACTCGACTGGTACGGACTCGTGAGCGGTACCCTCGCCATCGCAGCATTCACGTATTGGGTCATCGATGGTTCGCACAACGGATTCCTTTCCAAGTCAGCATTATCCGCGATTACTCTGGCGGCCGTGGGACTTGCCGCATTCTTCACTGTCGAGGTGCGGTCGGATCACCCTATGCTCGATCTACGCCTGTTCCGTTCGGCGTCGTTCTCTGCGGTCATGCTGGTCGCCGCGACCGCGATGTTTGGATTCACCGGCATTGCCCTAATCTCGGTCCTGCTCCTCCAGAAGGTAGACGGACTCACCGCCTGGAGTACCGGTCTGCATTTGCTCGCCATGATGGGCACTTACGTGTTGGTGAGCGCTGTAGCTCCGAAAGTACTCGCTCGTATCGGTTTCAAAATCCCGCTCACCGCCGGCCTTGTGCTCGTGTCCCTCGGTGCAATAATGCTGCTGCGGGTTCGAGCCGACAGCGGTTCGATCGAGATCACCACCGGATTGATCGTAGTCGGAATCGGATTCGGCCTCCTGATTGCTCCTTCGACGGCTGCAGCGATGATCAGCGTCGAACCGCAGCGCGCCGGGATGGCAAGCGCCGCAGTAAATATGGTGCGTCAGCTCGGCGGAGTTCTGGGATCGAGTGTTCTCGGTTCCGTACTCACCGCGAAGTTCGCTTCAGAACTTCCCGGTCGGCTCGCCGAACGTGGCGTCCCCGGGCCCATAGCCGACGTTACTGCCGCCGGAGCGGCCAACGGAGCTGTATCTCCCGCAGTTGAATTCACCGATCAGATCTCGGGCGCCGTTGCAGAAGCCTTCACCGCAGCTTACCGCTCCGGCATCACCATCGCTGCTGTCACCTTCGCGATAGTTGCCGTGATCGCGGCCGTGTTCGTCACCTCTCGCCCTACCCATACCTCCAGGAAAGAGACATCACATGACGTCAGTACTCATCACCGGGGCATCGTCGGGAATCGGACGAGCGACAGCGATCGAGTTCGCTGAGCGAGGGTTTCGTGTTATAGCGACCGCGCGTGATCCCAAGACCCTGCATGATCTGACCGTCGATCAACGGCTTGCTCTCGACGTGACGAATCAGACCAGTGTCGACGCCGTCATCGAGGCGGCAGGGGACATCGACGTCCTCGTCTCCAATGCCGGAGTGATTTTTCACGCCGCAGTCGAAGCAACCCCCCTCGACAAGATCGAGAAACTGTTCGCCACGAACACATTCGGAGCATTGCGGATTGCACAGGCTGTGCTACCGCAAATGCGTCAGCGTAGTCGTGGGCGGATTCTGTTCCTTTCCAGTGTCGCCGGTCGCATCACTCGGCCGGGTAGCGGGGCGTACGCATCGACCAAGTGGGCTCTCGAAGCACTTGCGGAGACCCTCGCAGGCGAAGTCGAGCCCTTCGGAATCGACGTGGGCCTCCTCGAACCGGGCGCGGTATCGAGCGGTGCACTCGACGACGTCCAGCGCTACACAGCGCCCGGCGACCCATATGCTTCGATCTTCCGGGAAAACACCGGACGCGAGATGATCACCCCGGAAGAGGTCGCCGCGGCCATCGCCGATGCAGCCGAGGCACAGACCCTGCCCCTGCGCACCCCGGTCGGCGCACCCGCGCAGTCGCTTCTGTTGTAACCACTTCCGGCCGCAGCGCTGTTCGCGTCGAGATCGCATGATCACAGCCGGCGATGTACTTGATCTCGTCGGGGTTGCGGCCGTCAACGGGCCACGGGCGTGTCCGAGAAGGGCACACGGATTGTCTGCGCGCCGGAGAAGAACTACGAGATGCGGCTGGCAACCAGACAATAGTGCGGGCACCACTTTGTAGCGCTACCACGCCGTGACGGCACGGCGCTGAAACTACCACCGCGTGAGCGGTGATCCGGCGGCCTCTGCGGCCAGGATCCGTTCCGGGATTTCCCGGTTGGCCAAGCCGATGCGGACGGCCGCCGCGATGGCCAGGGTGCGCCCGGCCGCGCCCCGCACATCCGGCAGGGGGCTGACAATGTTGCCCCGTCTGCCCCGGTGATGAAGTGCTTCCGGCCGTTGACCAGCCAGCCGCCGTCCACGCCTGCGCAGCGGTCGTCAGCGCCGCCGGATCCGATCCCGCAGCTGGACCGGGCTCGGTCATCGCGAACGCCGACCTCTGCTCACCAGCGACGAGTGGTCGCAGGTACCGGTCGCGCTGGGGCTTCGTGGCCACGTGATCCAGGAGATGGATGTTGCCCTCGTCCGGTGCGGATATGTTCAGGGCCGCCGGGCCGAACAGCGAGTACCCGGCCTCCTCGAACACGGCAGCGCGGTCGACCATCTCGAGCCCCAGGCCGCCGCAGTCAGCGGGCGCGTGGACCGTCCGCAAGCCAGCGTTCGCAGCGAGCGCTTGTAGCGCACCCGCAACCCATCGCCGCCGGCCGCCTCGATGTCGCCGTCGTGCCGGTCGTCGATCTCGAGCATCTCTGCCGGAGGAACTCCCGCGTCCTCGCTGCTGGCGCATCCAGCTCCACCGCCTGCCTCCTAAGTCGACCGATCGATCGGTCGGTCGGTCCGCGTTGCAAGGCGAGGTGGTTGCGCCCCGGGTTCGTTCCGCGGTCTCGACCAGGATGTTCGCGACCTCGGCCGGACGATCGATCATGAGCTCGTGACTTCCGTCGACGTCGTAGGTGCGCCAATTCTCGGACGCTCGAGCCATGTCGCGATTGGCCACGAAGTGCGGAAGGCTGTCCCAGCCTGTGGCGAAGACGTACGTGCGGTCGACCGCCTCGTAGGCCCCCGTGAGGACGACCTTGTCGGTTGCCGTGTTCGCGGCCTGAGGAGTCATTTGGCCGTCGACCCACTCGCAGTCTGCGCCGAACAGTCCGAAGATCGCAGCAGGCGGCGGGGGCACCGGGGTCACTCCGGGTTCGGAAGCCGGCCAGCCGAGGTCAACCAGCGATTGACCGTCCTGGGGAACGAAGGCGTTCGAGATAGACCAACGATCGAATGCGCTCGGGCACCCTGTCCGCGACGGCGGTGGCGACGATCCCACCGAAGGAGTGAGCCACCTGGGCCAGAAGGGTCTCTCCTGGTCAGCGGTCGCCGCCTACGTGCGGGCGTACCGCGGCCTGATCCGTGGTGAGACCGTGCTCTGGGAGGGCTCGCCGATGAAGATGTTCAACTCGGCGGACCGCCTCGACCGGGCAGCGGCTGATGTTCCGATCCTGATCTCGGCCTTCGGCCCCAAGGGCGAGCAGGTCACCAAGGACCTCGATGTCGACGGCATCATGGCCTTCGGCCAAGTCCCGGCCGGCATGAAGGACTTCGCCTGGAGCTCACTGTTCGTCGGCGGCACGGTGCTGGAGGGCGATGAGTCAATCGACTCTGATCGGGTCAAGGAGGCCGCTGGGCCCGCGTGGTCGGTCGTCTATCACATCGGCATGGACTTCATGGGGGGCCTCGATGCAGTCCGTGCCATGCCCGGGGGTGAAGCCTGGGCAGCGCAGATAGAGAAGACCCCTGAGTCCGAGCGCCACTTCGCCGTGCATGACGGTCACCTGATGTACCTCAACGAAGCGGACGAGGCAGCATGGGACGCCGGTGGTCACGCGATGCTCAAGGACGTGACACTCACGGGGAGCCCGGAAGAGATCCGCGAAAGGGTTGCCGCCTACGCCGAGCAGGGGGTCACCGAGCTGGGCTTCCAACCGTTCGGCGCCCACATCGAGCGCGAGCTGGAGAAGTTCATGAAGGCAGTCGGCTGAGCGCCGGCACTTGTGAGCCGTGAGCGCCCGGTGGACGCCGCACTACCGGCGTTCCGCGGCGCAGACCGTCGGCAGGATGAGGCGAGAAGCGTGAGCGCGGTCGTGAAGGATCGTCTGCCGGGCTTGCTGAATGTCGGAGGCGGCCGCCGGGCGGTCACCGGTGTTTGTGTTGCGGTCCCACCGGGGAAAGTCGCTGGAGGTCACGAGCAGTCGCAGGGCGTTTCCGCCCTTGACGACATGACTGATGTTCCCGAGCTCGATCGTGAGTCGATAGACCTGGCCTGGGGTCAGGAGTGTGGGGTCGTCGTAGCTGTCGCGGAACCGGCCACGTACGAGTCCTTCGGCGAGGTTCTGCACGAACCCGTCGGGGATGTACGTCGCACAGGATGGCGACGAAGTCGGTATCGACGGCGTCCGTGGACGCATGCAGCCCTAGGGCATGTCTCCCAATAACTTGAGCCACTCGACGATGCCGGCGAGCAGGAATCCGGCGCGGTAGGTGAGGGCGAGTTTGTCGTAGCGGGTGGCCACCGCACGCCACTGTCTCGCCTTGTTGAAGGCCCGTTCGACCACGTTGCGCCCCTTGTAGGACTCCGGGTCGAAGTTCGGTGGCCGCCCGCCCGCGCGGCCCTTGTTCACCCGGTTCGCTGCCTGATCGGTCTTCTCGGGGATCACCGCCTTGATGCCCTTGCTGCGCAGCAGCTCCCGGTTGGCCCGTGATGAGTACGCCTTGTCGGCCCGGACCTCGTCGGGGCGCGTGCGGTGCGCTCCGCCCGCGAGCCGCGGCACGCAGATGCCCTCCAGCACG
>SEEV01000826.1 GCA_004211695.1 Rhodococcus sp. (in: high G+C Gram-positive bacteria) | reverse complement strand
TCTCGTGTCGGGTTGTTCCACTGGCCCTTTCGCGTCGAGGGTGGGCAGTTGTCGCGGGCGTTAGGCGATGATCGGCTGATTTCGACCGAACATGCAGTCGAACAGGGTGTTCCACGCGGTTTCCCACGGCCAGCGTTGTGGTAGGTGCAGCGTCAACCGGCGGGCGGAGGAGGCGATCCGTGCGGGCACCGAGACCACGGTCCGCCGGATGGTGCCGGTGGTCGCTTTGACCAGCTTCGGGTCGTGGGTGAGGGTACCGGCGGCGCGGGTGAGGTTGAACGCCATCACCGCGCAGACGAGCCAGGCGGCGTTCGCGGTGAACCGGCCCGAGGGCAGGTGCGCCAGGGCGGAGTTCTTCAGGTCCGCGTTCACCTGCTCGACGATCGCGTGCTGACGGTGCAGCTTGTCGGCGGTGACGGTATCGAGATCCGTGGTGTCGGTGGTGGTGAAGAAGGCGTGGAACCGCCAGATGTCGAACAACGTGCCTTGGTCCTGGTCTTTCTTCGGTCGCAAGTCGGGGATACGGCGCACCACCAACCGCCCCGGAATCCGGTGCGCCTTGCGCTGGGAGGCGAACGCGGTGAAGTCGATTTCGGCGACCTCCGCACGTGAGATCCAGGTGTCGGTGTCCTCGTCGTAGATCGCGTCGGTGTACTCGATCGGCGTCCAGGCATCGTCGTCGTCGATCGATTCGATCGCTCGCTTGATGGTCGAGGTCAGGCGCACGGTGACCGAGACGTCGGCTCCCGCTGCGATCGCGGCACCGAGGGTGGGATGACCGTAGAAGGCAGAATCGAGTCGCACCAGCACTTTCGGTGTGGACTCGGCAGCTGATTCGGTGCTGTGCGTGCGGAGTCGGTCGACGGTGGCCAGGGCGTCGGCGACCATCCGGGCGGCACCCCGCGGGGAGCCGCACGCTCCGCGGCGCAGCCGCTGCCCCACGATCACCGGCGCCGCGGTGTCGGTGGTGACCGTCGCGAGCAGTGCGTTCAGCCCGCGGACCCCGGAGTACCCGTATCCGGAGCCCTGCTTGCCGTGACCGTGGACCTCGATGATCGTATCGTCGATATCGACCAGCACCCGTCCGGTGTCGATCCCCGCCACCACCGGGGTGCGAGCAGCGAGCCCGAGCAGGAATCGGGAGGCGACGGCGTCGAGCTGGCGGACGTGCCCGAAGGTGAACTGACGGAGGAACGATCCCAGCGTCGACGGGGCGTAGGGGCGGTCGAAGATCGTGCCCATCGCCCCGTGCCGAAGCAACGCCAGGTCGGCGATGCTGTCGGCGCCGGCGACCATCCCGCCGACGAGGGACCCGATCTTGCGGCCGGCGTTGGCGCCTTTGTCGGTCGGCACGCTCAGGTGCTGATCGGCGAGGGAGAGCAGGCCGCTGGCCTGGGCCAATGCCATCATCGGGACCAGGCCGGCGGTCGCCACGAGATTCGGGTCGTCGAACCTGACGGCAGCGACGGGCCGGGTGTGAGATAGTTGCATCCGCGAGATGTCCTTCTGTGTGGCTGAATCTGACCCTAGAGAAGTCTTATTCTTCCACTACGGCAGGGCATTTCGCCTTTATGACACTCTCAGGCGCTCATCCCAATCGGTGTTTCCAGG
>SEEV01000825.1 GCA_004211695.1 Rhodococcus sp. (in: high G+C Gram-positive bacteria) | reverse complement strand
GCCCAACGCGCCCTCCACAACACCGAGACGCCCTGACGCTCCTTTTGCAGACGCATACGCAAACGATCTACCTGCGTAAACACGCAGATTCACGCTCATTACCCCAGATAAGAATTCGGAATAGCTGACCTTATGCCGAGGTAGTGATTATCCCGAGCCCACGCCGTCCCGCACACGATCTGCGCAGCTCGGACGGCATCGCCAGAGATGAGGTACTCGACATAATTACAGGTCTTCGAGGAAGGCGAGCAACTTGTCGGGTGGTCGGTATCGTCCGGGTTTGGTGTTCGGTGGGGTGGTTCGGTCGAGGGCTTGTTGTTTGAGTGCGAGGTCGGCGTGCAAGTAAGGCTGCGTCGACCGGGGGCTCTCGTGGCCGAGGTACAACGCGATCACCGAGGTGTCCACACCGCCTTGGAGCAGCCGCATCGCCGCGGTGTGCCGCAATGTGTGGGGCCTGATATTTTTGCTACGCAACGATTTACAGGACTCTGCGGCAGTAGTGGCGTGTTTGGCGACGAGCCATTCGACCGCGTCGATGCTGAGGTGGCGGCCGCGCCGGGTCGGGAATAGCGGGTCGTCGGGTTCGCCGGCGTATTCGCGCAGCCAGGCCCGTAGTACCGCGATCGTCTGCGGGGTGAGCGGGGTGGTCCGCCTCTTGCGGCCTTTGCCTTGCACCTGCACATAGGCGCCGGTGCCGAGCCGCATGTCGGCGCGGGTGAGCGCGACGAGTTCGCCGACCCGGAGCCCGGTCTGCATGGTGAAGGTGAGCAGGGCGTGGTCACGTCGTCCGTACCAGGTCGACCTGTCGGGTGCGGCGAGGACGGCGTCGGTTTCGGTCGGGGTGAGGAAGGCGACGATGCCGCGCTCGTGGCGTTTGGCTGGTATGGCGAGCACCCGCGCGATCAGTCCGGCATGTTCGGGGTGCCGCAGCGCCGCGTACCGGAACAGCGACCGAATGGCGGCCAGGCGGGCGTTACGAGTACGGATACTGTTGTGCCGCTGCTGTTCCAGATGCGTCAGGAACTTGCTGACCAGCTCGGCGTCGAGGTCGTCGATGTCGAGCTGGGCAGGCGGTTTTCCGGTGCGCTCGTGAACGAAGCCGAGCAGCAGCCGCAGCGTGTCCCGATAGGCGGCGACGGTGCGGGGGCTGGCGTGCAGTTGGGTGAGCAGTCGTTCGGTGAAGAACGCTTCGACGAGTGGGGCGAGTGCGCTCATCACAGCACCTCCCGGGGATGGTCCAGGCGCTCGGCGGCCAACGCCAGCAACTCGGGCGCGGCTTGGAGGTACCAGTACGTGGAACTTGGGTGGCTGTGGCCGAGGTAGGCCGACAACAACGGTAGCCGGGCCTGCACGCCGCCGCCGTCGCGGTACCAGCGCAGGAGGGTCGCGACCGCGAACGAATGCCTCAGGCCGTGGATCCGTGGTCGGGCCGGCGCGCCGATCCCGGCGGTGGTCACTAGCGTGAGTTTCCTAGGTAGCCGAGTTTTCGTGTCGCGTCGTGCGTGTTGAGCTGGGCAAACGCGACCGGAGAGTGTATTACCTATATATGGCTTCGATCGTGGGGAAACGGCAGGGAGGGAAGACGTACTACTACCTGGTCGAGTCCGCCCGG
>SEEV01000321.1 GCA_004211695.1 Rhodococcus sp. (in: high G+C Gram-positive bacteria) | reverse complement strand
CACCAGCAGGGCAAGCCGACGTCCACCAACCCCATCGCGTCGATCTTCGCGTGGACCCGTGGACTCGAGCACCGCGGCAAGCTGGACAACACCCCCGACGTCATCGGCTTCGCCCAGAACCTCGAAGACGTGGTCATCAAGACCGTCGAGGGTGGCCAGATGACCAAGGACCTCGCGATGCTGGTAGGCGGCGACCAGGGCTACCTCACCACCGAGGAATTCCTCGGCACGCTGGACATCAACCTCCAGAAGGCGATCGCCGAGCAGTAGGCACCGCGCTCTAGCACTACGGAACGGGACGCTCCCTGTGTCGGGGGCGTCCCGTTTCGCGTCTGCGGGATCGCGGGTGAGTCATCTCACGGTCATTCGCGGCGCGAGAAGCGGATTTCCGGGAAGAGAATTCCGGTGTGGGTCGTTGCGCAACGAGGCGCCGTGCGCCGCGTAGTCGTATTTCTTCCTAGTCGAAAGTTTCTCTGTGAGCACTTCCACCCCTGTCCGCCCCGAGCACCTCGGTGTCGTCGCGCAGCATCCGTCCGTCCGCACGCTCGCCATGATCGCGCTGGCGCTCGGCGGCTTCGGGATCGGCACCACCGAGTTCGTGGCGATGGGGCTGCTACCCGAGATGGCGTCGAGCCTCGGCATCACCGAGCCCACCGCCGGGCACGTCATCTCGGCGTACGCGATGGGTGTGGTTGTCGGTGCGCCGCTCATCGCGGCCCTGACCGCGCGGGTGCCCCGCAAGACGCTGCTGATCGCATTGATGGCGGCGTTCACGATCGGCAACGCCGCGACCGTGTTCGCACCCGGCTACGGAGTGCTGATGGCCGCACGCTTCGTCGCGGGTCTCCCGCACGGCGCTTACTTCGGAGTCGCGGCACTCGTGGCCGCGCATCTCGCGGAACGCGGCCGGCGGGCCAGAGCCGTCGCGCTCGTCATGATGGGACTGTCGGTGGCCAACGTCGTCGGGGTGCCCGTCGCGTCGTGGCTCGGCCAGAACCTCGGCTGGCGCAGCGCGTTCGCACTCGTGGCGGTGATCGGTGTCGTGACGCTGGGGGCGATCTGGGCGTGGGTGCCCGCGCTCGCCGCCATGCGGATGACGAACCCCCTCACCGAACTCGGCGCACTGCGCCGCCCGCAGGTGTGGATGACGCTGATCATCGGCATGGTCGGCTTCGGCGGCATGTTCGCCGTCTACACGTACATCAGCACGACCCTCACCGACGTCGCCGGGTTGTCGCGGTCGCTGGTGCCGCTGGCCCTGATGATCTACGGGCTGGGGATGGTCGCGGGCAACGTGATCGGCGGACGGCTCGCCGACCGGGCGCTGATTCCCGGCCTGTTCGCCGCGATGACGGCCCTCGGCGTGCTGCTCGGGATCTTCGTGATCGCGTCGCACAACCCGTACACGGCGCTGCTGCTGGTGTTCTTCGTCGGTGCGGCGGGAGCGTCGATGGTGCCCGGACTGCAGACCCGGCTGATGGACGTCGCCGCCGACGCGCAGACCCTCGCCGCCTCGCTCAACCACGCGGCCCTCAACATCGCGAACGCGTTCGGCGCGTGGATCGGCGGTGTCGTGATCGCGGCCGGTTACGGCTACACCGCTCCCGCCGCCGTCGGCGCACTGCTCGCCGTCGCGGGTCTCGTGGTCCTCACCGCGGCGGTCGCGATGGAGCGCCGCGGTCGCCGTTCGTCTCGGTGACCGCGCTGTCGTACCCGTCCGCTACGGTGCTTGCCGTGCCACACATCATCACCACCGTCAATGTCAACGGCATCCGCGCGGCCGCCCGCAAGGGGCTCACCGAGTGGGTCGAGCGCACCGAGGCAGACGTCGTCTGCCTGCAGGAGACGCGGGCGTCCGACGAGCAGCTTGCGGAGACCCTCGCACCCGCCCTGGAGAGCGGATGGAGCCTGGTGTCCGCTGAACCGTCGTCGAAGGGGCGCAACGGCGTCGCGATCCTGTCCCGGAAGCCGGCCGACGCGTTCCGGGTGGGCCACGGTGACGAGGAGTTCGCGGCCGCCGGTCGGTACATCGAGGCCGACTTCGACGACCTGACCGTGGCGAGTCTGTACCTGCCCTCCGGCGAGGCCCAGACGCCCCGGCAGGAGGAGAAGGAGCGGTTCATGGACTCCTTCGCCCGGTACCTCACCGACACCGCACGTACCGCCGTCGCGGCGGGGCGGCACGTCGTGGTCTGCGGCGACTGGAACATCGCCCACACCGAACTCGACCTCAAGAACTGGAAGACGAACAAGAAGAACTCGGGTTTCCTGCCCCACGAGCGGGAGTGGATGTCGGCGCTCTTCGCGGACGACGCGCACTGGACCGACGTGGTTCGCCTGCTCGAACCCGACGTGGCCGGGCCGTATTCGTGGTGGTCGTACCGCGGGAAGGCGTTCGACAACGACTCCGGCTGGCGCATCGACTACCAGATCGCCACCCGGGAACTGGCGGAGCGCGCCAAGCAGGCCGTCGTCGAGCGCGCCGAAACCTACGACCAGCGGTGGTCCGATCACGCGCCGGTCACCGTCCAGTACCGGTAACGGGCGGTATCTGATTCGTGTCGTCACGGCACACGTGAAAAGATCAGTACTCATGTCGACCCCTGCAGCTCAGAAACCCACCGCGAAACCGCGGGTGCTCTCCGGCATCCAGCCCACCGCCGACTCGTTCCACCTCGGCAACTTCCTGGGTGCTCTGCAGCAATGGGTGCCTCTGCAGGACGACTTCGACGCGTTCTACTTCATCCCCGACCTCCACGCAATCACCGTGGCGCAGGATCCGAAGGAGCTGCGTCGCCGCACCAAGATCGCGGCGGCGCAGTTGCTGGCGCTCGGCATCGACCCCGACCGCGCCACGCTGTTCGTCCAGAGCCAGGTGCCCGAGCACGCGCAGCTGGCGTGGGTTCTCAACTGCATCACCGGTTTCGGTGAGGCGAGCCGCATGACCCAGTTCAAGGACAAGTCGGCGAAGTCGGGCAGTGAGAACGCGAGCGTCGGGCTGTTCACGTACCCGGTGCTGATGGCCGCCGACATCCTGCTCTACCGCCCGCAGCGAGTGCCCGTCGGCGAGGACCAGCGTCAGCACCTCGAACTGGCCCGCGATCTCGCCCAACGATTCAACACCCGGTTCGGCAAGGCGTTCGTGATTCCCGAGGCCCAGATCATCAAGGGCACCGCCAAGATCTACGACCTGCAGGATCCGACGTCGAAGATGAGCAAGTCCGGTCCCAGCCCGGCCGGTCTGATCAATCTTCTCGACGACCCCAAGGTGTCGGCGAAGAAGATCAAGTCTGCGGTCACCGACAACGAGCGCGAGATCCGCTACGACCCGCAGGCCAAGCCCGGTGTAAGCAACCTGCTCACCATTCAGTCGGCGCTGTCCGGCACCCCGGTCGAGACGCTGGTGGCCGGTTACGAGGGCAAGGGGTACGGCGATCTGAAAACCGATACGGCCGACGTACTCGCCGAATTCGTGACACCGTTGAAAGCGAAAGTGGAGGGTTATCTCTCGGACGAGGCCGAGCTCGACCGGGTCATCGCGGCCGGCGCCCACCGCGCCCGTGAAGTGTCGTCGCAGACGCTGGCGGCCGTGTACGAGAAGGTAGGTTTCCTGACCCCGAAGGGATGAGCACTGTGGCTGACGAACCGAGTTTTCTCGACAGGCAGCGGGCAGCGCGCCCCTGGTTCGACCATCTGATGCGGGCCGCCCAGCGGTACCAGCAGCAGAAGGGTGACTACTACGCGGCGGGTATCACGTATTTCAGTGTGCTCGCGTTGATTCCGATCCTGATGGTGGCATTCGCCATCGCCGGTTTCGTGCTCGCAGGGCAGCCGGAATTGCTGCAGGAACTGCAGGACGCCATCACCAAGAACGTTCCCGGAAGTTTGGGTGACACGCTCAACACCGTGGTCGATTCGGCGATCGCGTCCCGCGCGAGCGTGGGCGTACTCGGCCTGCTCGGTGCCGCCTATGCTGGGCTCGGGTGGATGGCGAATCTACGCGATGCACTCACGGCGATGTGGGAGAGCCAGCACGAGTCGCAGGGATTCGTGCGGACCAAACTGGGCGACGCCGCCGCACTGCTCGGGCTGGGCCTGGCGATGGTGGTCTCACTCGGATCCTCCGCGCTGAGCAGCGGTCCGGTGGCCCGCACGGTCGTCGAGGTGCTCAACCTCGACGAGGTGCCCGGCATCGACGCCGGGTTACGCGCATTGTCGGCCCTGGTGTCGCTGATCGCGACGTGGGCGGTGTTCGCCTGGGTGATCGCCCGGCTTCCCAGGGAGCCCGTGACGTTCCGCAGCGCACTCAAAGCGGCGCTGCTCGCGGCCGTGGTGTTCGAGATCTTCAAGCAGGTCGGTGCCATCTACCTGTCGGCGGTCACCGCGGGTCCCGCCGGCGTGGCGTTCGGCCCGATCATCGGTCTGCTCGTGTTCATCTACCTGACCTGCCGGATGCTGCTCTTCTCGACGGCGTGGGCCGCGACTACCCGGGCAAGCCTCGCACTCGCCTTCGTGCCACCGCCGGATCCGGCCGTCATCACGCCGCGGATCGAGGTGCACGAGGGTCCGGGGGTGCGCGGGGGACTCGCCCTGGTCGGGGTGGGCGCCCTCGCCGCGCTCGGGTTGTCCGGACTGTTCACCCGCAACAAGCGCTGAGCCGAGCGAAAGCCGTCAGCGCCGTCGGGACAGTCGGCGTGCGCAGAGCACCAGCACGAGGACGACGGCCGCCCCGACTATCCCCACACCCGCCCGCAGTGCCGGCGTGTTGTCGGGGTGGTCGGAACCGGAGGCGACGACGGAACTCGTCGCGGCGGCCGAATCCTGTTGCGGCGGTGCGGCAAGCACCGCGGCGGAACCGTCCTCTGCCGGGTTCAGGTCCTCGAGTGAACCCACCCGTGTGCCGCGGTCGAGGGCGAAACCGTAGTCGAGCAGTCGTGCCGCCTGTTCCCACGGCCGGATCGGCTGGGCCTCGGCTCCCATCAGCGTCACCATCAGCCGCCGACCGCCGTGATCGGCTCCGCCGACGTACGTGTGGCGGGCGTCGTCGGTGAATCCGGTCTTGCCGCCCAGCGCGCCCTCGTAGTTGTAGAGCAGCTGATTGTCGTTGGCGAGTGCGAACGGGGGCCGGTCCTGGTCTTCCGGGATCGCGGGATCCTTCGGGAACCCCGGGAACTGGACCGTCTCCGTGGAGATCAGCTCCGCGAACGTCGGGTTCTTCATCGCGGTATGGAAGATGAGCGCGAGGTCGAACGGCGAGCTGCTCATGCCGGGACCGTCGAGGCCGGACGGGGTCGCGGTCCTCGTGTCGTGAGCACCGAGGGTGTCGGCGAGGTGGTTCATCTTCTCGACGGTCGCGGTGTCGCCGCCGAGTTGCCGGGCGAGGAGATGGGCGGCGTCGTTCCCCGACGCCATCACCAGGCCCTGCATCAGCTGCCGGTTGGTGTACTGACCGTTCTTGCCGATCCCGACCGCGCTGCCCTCCACGGCGGCGTCCTCGGCGGTGGCGGTCACGGTCTTGTCGAGATCCAGCTCGTCGAGCGCGACGAGCGCGAGCAGCATCTTGATCGTGCTGGCCGGGCGGTACCGGCCGTGCGGGTCCTTGGCCGCGAGCACGTCGCCGCTGTCGATGTCGGCCACCACCCAGCCGGACGCCGCGATGTCGACGGGCAGGGCAGGCGCGCCGTCGGGCAGCGTCACTCCGCATTCGGCGAGCTTCGGCCCGCCCACCGGCTCGTCGGGCACGGACACGGCGGTCGGTGTCGGATCACCCGGCCGCGGCACCTCGGACATGTCGATCGCCGGAGCCGGAGCCGACCGGTGCGGGCAGTCGTCGGTGTTCGGGGTGGTGAACGGCGCCGAGGTGGGGGAGGAGGGGACCGCAGGCGGGATCGCACCCGCAGCGCTCACCGAGAGTCCGGCCAACAGGGTTCCGGACACGACCGCGGTACACACTCGACGCCACATCATCGAGAAGGCAGCGTATGCGATGGCCGGTCCGGTTCCGAAAACGGACGCGTGTCGACACGCATTCGTGACGTCGCCGCACCGTTCCGGGGCGAGTACAGCCCGTGTCAGATGAAACCCATGCCCCGGACGGCGTCGCGTTCGGATTCGAGTTCGGCCACCGACGCGTCGATCCGCTTCCGCGAGAAGTCGTCGATCTCCAGCCCCTCCACGATCTGCCAGGCCCCGTCGACCGAGCGGACCGGGAAGGAGCTCACGAGTCCTTCCGGCACTCCGTACGCGCCGGTGGAGGGCAGCGCCACGGACGTCCAGTCGTCCGCGGGGGTGCCGAGCACCCAGTCGTGCACGTGATCGATCGCGGCGTTGGCGGCAGAGGCCGCGGACGATGCGCCCCGAGCCTCGATGATCGCGCTGCCCCGGTTCGCGACCGTGGGAATGAAGTCGCCGGTGAGCCATTCGCGGTCCGCGGCGAACTCGGCGCCGGACCGGCTTCCCACCCTCGCATGGAAGATGTCCGGGTACTGGGTGCTCGAGTGGTTGCCCCAGATCGCGACGCGGCTGATGTCCTTCACCGCGGCGCCGGAGTGCCTCGCCAGCTGGGCGATCGCGCGGTTGTGGTCGAGCCGGGTCAGCGCCGTGAACCGTCCCGCGGGCACGTCGGGCGCGTTGTTCGCGGCCACGAGCGCGTTGGTGTTGGCCGGGTTACCGACGACCAGCACCCGAACTCCGCCGGCCGCAACCTGGTTGATCGCGCGGCCCTGCACGGTGAAGATCTGCCCGTTCGCGGCGAGCAGGTCGCCGCGCTCCATGCCCTTGGACCGGGGCCGCGATCCGATGAGGAGCGCCACGTCGGTGCCGTCGAAGCCGTGCTTCGGGTCGTCGTGGACCTCCATGTCGCGGAGCAGGGGGAAGGCGCTGTCGTCGAGCTCCATCGCGGTACCCTCGGCCGCGGCAACGGCGGACGGAATCTCCAAGAGCCGCAGTCGAATCGGGGTTTCGGGGCCGAGCATCTCGCCCGCCGCGATCCGGAAGAGCGCCGCGTAGCCGATGCTGCCTGCCGCTCCGGTGACCGTGACCACTGCGGGAGTAGGCGACTGCGCCATGTGTGACCTCACTGTCCGTCGGGAGCATCTGTTCTCGACACTAGCGCGCAGATTTCACCGTGGAGCCGCTCGGACGGTGAGCTTGGACACGACGCAGGGCGCCCCCGACCGGATGTGGTCGGGGGCGCCCTGAATCGTGCTCGGGGATCGGACTCAGCGTGCGAACAGCAGCGCGCGCTTGACTTCCTGGATCGCCTTCGTCACCTGGATGCCACGAGGGCAGGCGTCGGTGCAGTTGAACGTGGTCCGGCAGCGCCAGACACCGTCCTTGTCGTTGAGGATGTCGAGACGCTCCGACGCACCCTCGTCACGGCTGTCGAAGATGAAGCGGTGCGCGTTGACGATGGCGGCGGGACCGAAGTAGCTGCCGTCGCTCCAATACACGGGGCACGACGTGGTGCAGCAAGCACACAGGATGCACTTGGTGGTGTCGTCGAAACGTGCACGGTCGTGCTGCGACTGGATGCGCTCACGGGTGGGCTCGTTGCCGGTGGTGATGAGGAACGGCTTCACGGCGCGGAACGCGTCGAAGAAGGGCTCCATGTCGACGACGAGGTCCTTCTC
>SEEV01000824.1 GCA_004211695.1 Rhodococcus sp. (in: high G+C Gram-positive bacteria) | reverse complement strand
ATCGCCGGCGGGTTCGGCGTCGGCAAGACCACGCTGGTCGGGGCTGTCTCCGAGATCGTCCCGCTGCGCACCGAGGCGCTCGTGACCAACGCCAGCGACGGCGTCGACAACCTGGCTGCCACCCCGCAGAAGGGCACGACCACCGTCGCGATGGACTTCGGGCGCATCAGCCTGGCCGACGACCTGGTGCTGTATCTGTTCGGGACACCCGGTCAGCACCGGTTCTGGTTCATGTGGGACGACCTGATCCGCGGCGCCATCGGGGCGATCGTCCTGATCGACACCCGCCGGCTGGACGAGAGTTTCGCGGCGGTCGACTTCTTCGAGGCCCGGCAGCTGCCGTTCCTCGTCGCGATCAACGAGTTCGACGACGCCCCGCGGTACCCCATCGAGGACATCCGCGCGGCCCTCGCGATCTCCGAGGACGTGCCGATCATCCCGATCGACGCCCGCGACCGGGAATCGGCGAAACGCGCTCTGGTTGCGATCACCGAATACGCACTGACCAAGCTCCACACGGCCGCGTACTGAGGATTCGAACATGTCGGACGACTTGCAGCACTTCTCCATGGGCACCTGGATCGTCGGCCTCGCCGCGGTCACGGCGTTCATCGGCGTCTTCGTCGGTATCGCCAGCGCCCGCAAGGCGGTGACCGCCCCGAACCCGCGGCAGCGGTATCTCTGGCTGGCGTGGGGCGCATTGTCGATCGGCGGTATCGGCGCCTGGCTGCCGCACTACATCGCGATGGTCGGGTTCGAGGTCTACGGCAGCGTGGTGCGCTACGACGTCCTGTGGATCGTGATCTCGTTCGTGGTCCCCGTCGCGGCTGCCGCCGTGGCGTTGCTGATCATCAGCCCACCGCCGACCAAACACCGGATGCCCAGCTCGACGGTGGAGATGGGCCGCCTCGCCGGCGGTGCGGTGCTCCTGGGCGTCGGTTTCGCCGGAATGCACCTCGCGATCGTCTCTTCCCTCGAGATTCAAGGGTCCGTGGACTTCGACCCGCTGTTCACCGCCGCTGCGGCAGTGATCGGCCTGCTGGTCGGCGCCGGAATCATGTGGTCGATCTCGACCCTCGAGTCCCGCGCGCTGCGACTGATCGCATCGGTGGTCGTGGCGGTGGGACTGGTGGCCATGCACTACACCGGGGTGTTCGGGCTGAGCGTCACCGTCGACCCGACCGTGGCGCGCCCGGACGGGCTCGAGGTGTTCTCGATCCTGTTCCCAGTCTTCGTGCTGGGCATGCTCGTGGTGACCATCCCGATCACGGCGCTGCTGATGGCGCCCGACCGTGTCGCCGCCGAACTCGAACTCGAGGCCGACATGCTCGCCGCCGAATCGCTCGCCGCCGAATCCCGGGGCAGAGAGCTCGAACTCCAGTAATCGGACAACTCCTGTGGCACCGATTCCCCGGCGCACCCGAGTCCTTCCGCCTCACAGCTGACCTGCACCTATAGACTCGGGTGGTTGCGCGACGTCGTGCAGGACCGCTCGTCCGCGAGGAGACGTCAAGCCGAGTAGAAGAAGGAGCTCATGACTGACACAACGTTGCCGCCGGAGGGACCGGGGCACGACCGCATCGAGCCCGTCGACATTCAGCAGGAGATGCAGA
>SEEV01000823.1 GCA_004211695.1 Rhodococcus sp. (in: high G+C Gram-positive bacteria) | reverse complement strand
TGACGTCGCTGACGATCGCCACGATCGAGCAGTCCATCTTGCTGAAGTCGATCCAGGCGTTCCGGATGGACGAGCTGATCGGGACGATGCCCTCGTGTACGGAAATGATCTTCATGTGCGTCTCTCTCCTCAAAGCCGATCCTTATAAGTTGTAGGTCTTATAAGGCTTATAAGATGCAAGACCGATGTTAGACTGATCGTGGCGCCGAACACAAGAGTCGATTTGTGGCCGGGAGCACAGACCGAGGACCGAGAGAGGGAGGGCACATGCAGCCGACGAACGTCACGAACGTCTTTTCCAGCAAGGGCGACGTTGCATACGGCGAGCTACGTCGGCTGATCTTGAGCGGCGAACTCGCCCCGGGATCACGCCTGGCGCAGTACGAACTCGCCGACAGCCTCAAGATGAGCATCACCCCGCTGCGGGAGGCGGTGCGCCGCCTGAGCAGCGAAGGGCTCGTGGCGATGGACTCGCACCGCGACGTGCACGTGGCACAGATGAGCGCACAGGAGGCCCGCCAACTCTTCGAGGTCCGACTCTCCCTCGACCCCACCGCCGCCGAACTGGCAGCCGCACGGCGCACCGATCAGGACATCCTGTTCATGCGCTCCGCGCTGAACCGGCTGGTTCCGGTCACCCGTCAATGGGGCGAAGAGGGCCTGCAAGCCCATCGCGAGTTCCACCGCGCGCTTTACGTCGCCTCCCACAACGACGTGCTGATCCGGTTGCTCGACGACGTCTGGGACAAGTCCGACCGGTACCGCCGCGTCGGACTCGAACTCCCGCCCGGAGACGAACCCCGCATCCGCGACCTCGACGAACACCACCAACTTTTCGACCTGGTCGTCGCGGGCGATGCCGCCGGCACCGGCGAGCTGATGCGCCGACACATCACCGAAAGCCTCACCGCCAGCGCCATCCGCGCCCTCGAGGAACGCGAGGGCGCGACCTCACGCGAGCTGGCCTGACCGGGCCCCTCACCGGCCTCCATAACCACACACCCGAATCATCCCCAGCGGCAGCGCCGATAGTGCTGCACGCCAGAATTTCTGGACCCCGAAGGGAAGTCACCACACCATGGGCGCAACACATCGGATCGCAGTCATCCCCGGCGACGGGATCGGGACGGAAGTCGTCCCAGAGGGACTACGGGTCCTCGAAGCCGCGGCGTCGGCATTCGACTTCCGGCTCGACTACGAGCAGTTCGACTACGCCAGCGCCGACTACTACACCAAGACGGGCACAATGTTGCCCGATGGCTGGTTCGATCAGCTCAACCAGTTCGACGCCATCTTCTTCGGCGCCGTCGGCTGGCCGGACGTGGTCCCCGACCACATCTCCCTATGGGGAAGCCTGCTGCAGTTCCGTCGCCACTTCGACCAGTACGTGAGCCTGCGCCCGGTCAAACTCCTGCCCGGCATCACCAGCCCGCTGACCGGCCGCGAACCCGGTGACGTCGACTTCTTCGTCGTGCGGGAGAACACCGAGGGCGAGTACTCGAGCATCGGCGGCAAGATCTTCGAGGGCACCGACCGCGAAACCGTCATCCAGGAAACGGTGATGACCCGCACCGGGGTGGACCGAATCCTGAAGTACGCCTTCGACCTCGCCCA
>SEEV01000320.1 GCA_004211695.1 Rhodococcus sp. (in: high G+C Gram-positive bacteria) | reverse complement strand
GGGCGGGGGAGAGGTGCGCCACTGGCCGGCCCCAAGCTTCTCGGAGGGGACTGGCGTGGACTGCTCGACGGCCGTAGCGGCAGCGGCCGATGGCGAGCGCGGTCGGGGCGATGCCATTCCTGAGCCGCGGCCCCCATTTCGGGGTATGACTCGGTCTATGACGGAACACCAGAGTTTTACGAATACACAGTCGTCACCACAAGCGGATGTCATCAGTAGTCACCTCTATCCGAAAAGTCCCGGCCCCCACATAAACAATCAAACTAAGCACAGAGGTACCGGTCGACGGCTTTCCACCGAACGGTGTCAAGCCGGAGTGGGATCGCCGGCCAGTCGCTCGAACTGGATGCTGAGCAGTGGGGGAGCGTCCGTCGCGTGGATGTGGATCGCACCGATTGGCGCGAGGGGCATGTTGTGATGTACAACATACTCGTAAGTTTGTGACTCAGGTCACTTGACTGCTACCACGGGGTACGCCGACACATGACCCGCACGACCGTGCACCAGGACGACCAGCGCATCGCGTCGCCGCCCACTTCTGACGAGCCGCCACGCCACACCCTGCGTCCGACCGTGTACATCGCTTCTGTCTCGGCAGCAACCGCCACCGCGCCTGCCGTCGTAGTGACAGGATCCATCCTTGTCGCACTAGCGACCTCGGTGTCGGTTCTCGCGGCCGTTGCACTCGCCGCACTCCTCATCTGATCGTGTCCGCCTCGCGGATGCACCCCTCGACCACCTCGCGGCGCTTGCCGGCACCGAAGACAGAAAGCCCTTACATGGACACCTTCTCCACCCGCACCTCCGCTCGCCACCGCAGCTTCGCTCCTACGCGCGGCTCGATGAGCACGATGGAGATCAAGAACCGCATCGAAGCGATGTTCCGCGAGGACGACGAACGCGAGCGCGTGACGGCCGCCGCCGGAGCCGAATAGGCCCACGCTGATCGCGTGGCGGCACGTCACCGCTTCGTGAGGGGCTTGTCCATACGACAAAAGGGAAAGGCAAGGAGTTACTCACTCCCTGCCACTCTCAGCATATAGCGCACCCGGCGCCTTGCGGCAAGACCCCGGCCGTGCTGCAGAATCTCCAGCCGAAGCCAGAACCTGCGGAAATCCCGGAGTGAATCAGCTGGCCGAAATGCACTTTTGTCGAGTTGGGGGTACTCATGATCGATGTGATCGTTGTCGGCGGTGGACCGACCGGATTGATGCTGGCCGTCGAATTGCGGCTGCACGGCGTGCACGTACTCGTGCTGGAGAAAGACACGGAGCCGACCAGGCATGTCCGGTCGCTCGGCCTCCATGCGCGCAGCGTCGAGGTGATGGACCAGCGCGGTCTGCTGGAACGGTTCCTCGCGCTCGGCAAGCAGTACCCGCTCGGAGGCTTCTTCGCCGGCATCACCAAGCCACAGCCCGACCGGCTCGACACCGCACACCCTTACGTCCTCGGCATCCCGCAGCCCGTCACCGAGCGCCTGCTGACCGAGCACGCCACCGAACTCGGCGTCTCGATCCGGCGCGGCTGCGAACTGGTCGGGCTGAGCCAGGACGACTACGGGGTGACCGCCCTGCTGGCCGACAGTACGCAGCTGCGCACCCGCTACCTCGTCGGCTGCGACGGCGGCCGCAGCACGGTGCGCAAGCTGCTCGGCGTCGGCTTCCCCGGCGAGCCCACCCGGGTCGAGTCGCTGCTGGGCGAGATGGAGGTGGAGGCGCCGCCGGAGACGCTGGCCGCGGTGGTGGCCGAGGTCCGCCAGACCCACAAGGGGTTCGGCGCCGGGCCCTCCGGGGACGGTGTCTACCGCATCGTCGTGCCCGCCGAGGGGGTGGCCGAGGACCGGTCGGTCCCGCCGACCCTCGAGGAGTTCAAGCAACAGCTGCGGGTGTTCGCCGGCACCGACTTCGGCGTGCACTCTCCGCGTTGGCTGTCCCGCTTCGGCGACGCCACCCGGCTGGCCGAGCGCTACCGCGTCGGCCGGGTGCTGCTGGCCGGCGACGCGGCGCACGTCCACCCACCGCTGGGCGGGCAGGGCCTCAACCTCGGCATCCAGGACGCGTTCAATCTTGGCTGGAAACTGGCCGCCGAGGTCAACGGCTGGGCACCGGCGGGGCTGCTGGACAGCTACCACACCGAACGGCGCCCGGTAGCCGACGACGTGCTGAACAACACCCGGGTGCAGTCCGAGCTGATGTCCGCCGAGCCGGGTCCCCGGTCCGTGCGCCGGCTGCTGTCGGAACTGATGGACTTCGAGGAGGTGAACCGGTACCTGACCGAGAAGAGCACCGCGATCGGGGTCCGCTACGACCTCGGCGAGGGGCACGAATTGCTCGGCCGGCGGCTGCGGAACATCGGGCTGAAGCGGGGGCGCCTCTACGAGCTCATGCATGGCGGCCGCGGATTGCTGCTCGACCAGACCGGCCTGCTTTCTGTGGACGGTTGGGCTGACCGGGTCGACCACGTCGTCGACGTCAGCGAGGAGCTGGACGCGCCCGCGGTGCTGCTGCGGCCGGATGGCCACGTGGCGTGGGTCGGTGAAGACCAGCAGGATCTTCTCGGCCAGCTGCCCAAGTGGTTCGGCGCTTCCGTCGGCTGAGCCTCCCGTCAGGTGTGCGCGATCTTCTCCACCTTGTCGAACGCTGCGCTCACAGTGCTGCAGATGGGGATCATCGCGGCGAGACCGGTTGCCTCGAGCGGCCGGAGCACCGCGCGGCTACCCGCCAGCGCCCACGTAATATGTTGTCGCCTAGCGGTTTCCGCGAACTCGGACAGCACCGACAACCCCGAGGTCCCGACGAAGTCGACTGTGGTCATGTCCACGATGATGCGCGAAGGCGAGCCCCCGTCCGTGAGGTGTGCGAGGGCGAGCGCGAACGAAGGGGCTGCCAGCACGTCGATGTCTCCCGTAATACGACCCACGGTGGCGTCGACGGTCTGCGCGACTTCGACAACCATTCGGAGACCCCTGTCGGGGGAGGGGGTCTCGCGGGTGGCGTACAGCCGCGGTGCCGTCGGGGGGTTGACGCAGCGCGGCGTGCGGGTTGGTTTCATGGCCCTCCGATCGCGTGCAATCTGTGGGTGTCCGTGCGACTTGGGCAAGAAAATTGGGCCTCGACGCGGACGCCACGGGGGAGTGCACGCATCTCGGTCCACCGCGCACCGCTGCGGCCCGGACAATCTGCGGCTGTGTTCTCAACCACGCTGGATCAACCCTACTTCTCCGTCAGGTGGGCATCAACCGATTGCCAACTTCACCCAACCCTGACAAACGCCACGAGCGAAGCCGGCTCGAGTCCGGGTCAGTCGAACTTCGAATTGTGATGTGCGATAACTTCCCGGGCGACACCGGTGAGTTTGATGTTCATGTCTTGCGACGTCTTGCGCAGCAGGTCGAACGCCCTGTCCTCGGAGATGTCGTGGAAGGCCATCATCAATCCGATCGCCTTCCCGATTTCACGGTTGCTGGCCAGGCCGTCACGCAGTGTCTGGGCTTCATGGTGTTCATGGAGTGCGGTCAACGTGACCGCCGCGAACGCCGTGATCAGAATCGCCTGATCGATGGATTCGTTTGTGAATTCACCGGGATTGTCCGAGAACAAATTGAGGGCGCCTACCTTGCGTCCCTTGATCAGAAGCCGGAATCCCGCGGCGCCACGCACAGGGGTTTCGGCGATCGCCCGCTGCGCGAGACGTGGCCATTGCGTCGACAGTGCCAGCTCAGCCTCTACTTGCGGCGATTCGTTCTCGATCGCATCGAGGCACGGCCCTTCTTGCTCGGCCCGCTCGAGCGCGTCTACGTGGGCGGCGACGCTGTCACTTGCCGCCACCGTCAGGTGCTGGTCGTTCTGCTTCAACATGAGGCTGGCATGCGCACACCCGGGGACGAGGATCGCGGCGGCATCACAAATCGCCTGATACACCTGCGCGAAGTCGTCCCGGTTGTAGACCATCTCGGCCAGCTTCGCGAAGACAGCGCTCGGAGAATCGCTTGGCATGACTCGCCTCCTGAGGTGCGACAACGCGGCATGAGCCGGGCGCCGCAGTTCTCGCGACGTCCGATCAAGTCTGCCAGAACGGTGCGAGTTGCATATTGCTCGCGCCCGACCGTCGGCTGTTCGGTAAGCAGGCAGTCGACAGGGGCCGACTATTGCCATATTCCCGCGCGAGGGATGTGTTCGAACACAGTTTCGAATGGCCTTGGGGGAGGTTGATCGTGGGGGAATTGGTGGCACCGGATCTGGTCGAGTTGCAGGCGTTCACCGCGCGGCTTCGTATGGTTTCGTCTGACGGCGACGCTGGGTTTGGGATTGATTGGCTCGATGCGATCGAAACCCTGAAGTCGGTGGGGTATGCGGCGCAGGCGGTCATCACCGAAGGCGTCGCGACGAGTATTCGTGCGGACCGCAGGGCTCGCGGGTTGCCGCGGGTGGAGTGGGGCCGCGGCATTGCCTCGCAGATTGCGTTGGCGCGCAGGGAGTCCCCGAACCGGGGCGGGCGTGGGGTCGTCGACTGCCGGTTGTGGTCGGACCCGGCCACTCTCGACGGGGTCGGCGACCGGGGTTTGGTCGCGAAAGCCAAGGCGCTTGCTGCGGAACTCGATGCTGCGGCGGTGGTGCGGCGGCATCGGAAGGCGGTGTCGGAGCGGCGGGTGACGACGCGGCCCGCCCCGGATTCGATGGCGTATCTGAGCGTGTTGATGCCCGTCGAGCAGGCGGTGTGCCTGCAGGCCACCTTGGGCCGGGATGCGGACAGTCTGATCGCCACCGGGGCAAGCGGCGGCCGTACCCGGAATCAGGTGATGGTGGATCTGTTGTTCGAGCGCGGCACCGGACAGGCTGTGGCCTCCGGTGGACACGAGCCAGCACAATTGCAGGGGTACGATCACATCCGCTCACACGACAAGTCGGGTCCAACGTCGGTACGCAACGGGTCCGGGCTGTGCGAGGCCTGCAATACGCGAAGGAAGCGCCGGGGTGGGTGGCCCGCCCGGTCACCCGTCCCGGCGGCAGGCACCTCATCGATCTCGGCACCCCGACCGGGCATCACTACCGATCCGCCACGCCTCCGTTACCGACCCCGGCACGCCATTCGGCGGTCGAGGCGGTCCTGCTCGCACACCTCCGCGCGTCATGAACGGGGAGGCGGACGAGGCACGCGTGTAACGCCGCTGGCGCAATGCGCGACTTGTCTGTTAACGCGTTGACACCTACTCGGGTGCTCGACACGCGCCACGAACGGATGGGGTAGACCATGGAACGTCGTGTTTCTGCACGCAAGGTCGCGCATCGACGAAGGATCGCAGGCACTCTGGTCGCACCCGGCGCTTTGGGACTGGCGGCGCTGCTGGTGACACCGTGGTCGAACCCGGGCTCACCGGCCACGACGGCGACGGCGCTGACAGCAGCGGCCTCGAATGCGTGTTACGACATGGTCAGCATCGCCGTCGCCGGTCGCGGGGACACCCCGCGTGACGGAACGCATCAGATGCTCGTGGCGCCCGACGGAACTCCGCTTCCCGCGTCGTATTCCAGCAACTACAGCAGCCCCTGGATCGACGAGGTGGTGAACGCGCCGCAGCAAGCCGTCGGGGGAGGGTCCTATGCCGCGGTGTACGTCGAGTATCCGGCGAACATGAACTCCTACGAGGACGCGGTGAACGCCGGCGTCGACAACACCGAAACCGTGATGCGCTCGATCCATGCGTCGTGTCCCGACACGAAGTTCTCGATCGTCGGCTACAGCGAGGGTGCCGATGTCGCACGGCGGGTTGCGATGGAGGTCGGCAATCAGGACGGCGAGGACGGATCGTACGAGATCCTCGATCCCGCCTCCGTGGTCGGTGTCGTCATACTGGCGGACGCGGGCCGCGACGTGGGCGGAGGACCATTTCCGGGGGCCGAGAACGAATTCCGCAGTCCCGACGGCTTCGACCTCGCCTACCAGTCCGGTCAGTCGGGCACACCGGGGCGGGGCGCGCTTCCCGGCACGTCCGGCAGCTTCGGCGCGCTGGACGGGAAGGTGGCGTCCTTCTGTTCGGAGGGCGACCTGACCTGCTCCGCGCCCGAGAACATCGCTCTGCTGCAACTTGCGATCAACGTGGGACGGCAGCTGAATGTCGACTCCCTGCAGAAAGACGGACTGACCCCGGCGACGGGCCAGGATCTCGCCGTGGTGCTCGGGCAGGTCGCCCTCGCCGCATTCGCAGACATTCAGGCGCAAGGCGATTGGATGCAGTCCGACGAGACCTTCCTCGACGTCCTGGTCAAGGTGTCTGACCCGGCCTACAAGCCCGGCACCGTCACGACGCACACGGATACGCCGACCGGTCCGATCTCCTCGAACAAGGCGGTCGACTTGGTGTACCTGCCCACGAAGGTCCGCAACGAGATCATCGGTTTCATCGAGGACAACGAGAACACGATCCAGGTGGCGATGAGCGATCCGTACCAACAGACGCTGGGGGAGGGGACGGGTCACCACTTCGACTACTGGCGTGATGCGAACGCGGGCAACGGAAAACCCCTGACGTCAGCCCAGTACTCTGCGGCCTGGCTGACGCATCTTGCGCAGGAGGCGGAGAAGGGTGAGCAGCGTGCCGCTGCTACGGAACCGTCGACGGCGAAGCTGGCTGCGGCATCCACGAAGCCGGCGGAGGTCACTGCCGTGGCCCCGACCACCACCGACAGCGCGAAGAAGCCTCAGCTGGCGAGCAGCGCGGTCACCACGTCTCACACGACCAGCAGTACGACGACACCCACAACCACGATCGCGACGACCAGTTCACCGCTACCGACGACGGCAGCCGCGGTTGTTGCGGAAACCGCAGTCCCGTCGTCGGAGCCGCAGAGTGCGGCGGAAACATCCGTGACGACCACGACGGCAGCGAAGCCGACCGAAACCGAGGTGTCGCAGTCGGTGACAACCACAACCCCGGTCGTCACCACGACTCTTCAGCCAGCGGCGGGCTGAGCGGGACTCAGCTCGGATCGGCCCCCCGCGCCGTACGTTCGAGCTCGTTCCGGTAGTTCTCCCACCACGTTCGATCCTCTGCCGGCATGTTGTCGTTGTCCGCCCGCAGTCCGACGGTTCCGTCGACTAGTTCCCGGACGATGTCGGCGTGCCCCGCGTGCCGGTGCGTCTCGGCGATCACGTGCACGAGAATGCGGTGCAGCGTGACGTCGCGGCGTTCCTCCGGCCATCGCGGTATCCGGCCGGGCGCGTCCAGTGGCAGGGCACGGATGGTTGCGTCCGAATGCGCCCACGCCTGGCGGTACTGCCCGACGATGAACTCGCGGGATTCGTCGGCCGTCGCCCACATGTCCACATTGGCGTCGGCATCCTCGGTGAACCACAGGGGCAGATTCTCGACGGGTCGGTCGAAGGTTTCCCCGAAGTAGCCGATCTCGACGCCCGTCAGGTGTTTGACGAGCCCCAGGAGGTTCGTACCCGTGGGGGTGACCGGTCGACGGATGTCGTACTCGGACAGCCCGTCGAGTTTCCACAGCAGAGCATCACGGGCGGACTGCAGGTAAGCCTGGATGCACCGATTCGGATGGGTCCGTGGGTGGGTCGTAACGGCGAAATGCCCTGTCGTAGTGAAAGAATTGAACTTCTCACAGAAACAATTCGGCCACGACGAAGGGCATCT
>SEEV01000822.1 GCA_004211695.1 Rhodococcus sp. (in: high G+C Gram-positive bacteria) | reverse complement strand
GATCGGTGGATGGGTGCCGCGGTGGGCCTTCGATCAGGCGTGAGCCACGTCGGGTTCGATGTTGGCGTTACGGTGAAAAATGTTGTCCGGATCGTACTTTCCCTTGATCTCGGCCAACCGCGCGTACTTGACCGGGCCGTAGGTGGCCCGCACTTGGCCCTGTTCGAACTCGCTCATCGCGTTCACGTAGGCACCGATCCCGACCGAATGCGGGCGCAGGGCCTGCCAGAGGGAACGGACCCAGGCGCGCTCGGCGGGCAGCAGGTCGGGGGTGGGACAGACACCGACGACGAAGGTGGCGAAGCGGGGGGTGCGTCCCCCACCGAAGGCGGTGTCGTCGTCCCCGGTGTCGCAGTATGCCTCGTCCAGCCGGTAGAACAACAGCATCGACAGCGGCGAGTTCTTCTGGGGCAGCTGTTCGGTGACCACGGCGATTGCTTCGTCGGAGAGGGCTTCGAGGTAGCAGCTCTTGTCGTAGTTGTACAGGCCCCACGCGGTGCTCTCGTCGAGGAGCCGCTGCACCTCGACGTAGGGCATCGGGGTGACGAACTCGAACAGCGGCGGGAGCGTGTCGCGAATCCGCGCCAGGACGTCGTGGTGTGTCTGCGGTGTTCCGAAGCCGGTGATCACGAGGGCATAGCCGGGCTGGAGGTGGTGCTTCTCGGGCACGAAGGGAGCCGGCGGGGCGTTGAGGCCGGCGATCACGATGTTGAGCTCGCGCGGCAGCGTGTCGATGACCTCTCGGGCGAGTCGGAGCACCTCGGTGCCCTGGTCCAGTCCCCAGAACAGGAGCCCGAATTGCACGACGGGGCCGACCTGGTGCAGGCGGAACTCGAACTCGGTCACAACACCGAAGTTGCCTCCGCCACCGCGGATCGCCCAGAACAGATCCGGGTTCTCGTCTGCGGCGGCCCGCAGGATCCGACCGTCGGCGGTGACGACCTCGGCGGAGACGAGATTGTCGATGCTCAACCCGGCCCGGCGGGTGAGCCAGCCCATCCCCCCGCCGAGGGTCAGTCCCGCGATCCCGGTGTGACTGATCAGCCCGGCCGGGACGGCGAGTCCGTGGGCCTGGGTGGCGGCATCGAGATCGCTCAGCAAGGCGCCGCCCCCGACCCGCGCCCGTTTCACGTCCGGATCGACGGCTACGTGGTTGATCGGGCCGAGGTCGATCACCAGGCCGTCGTCGAGGACCGAGGCGCCCGCGGTGCTGTGTGCGCCCGCGCGCACAGCGATCTCCATCGCGTGCTCGGTCGCGAAGGCAATCGCCGCCGCCACATCGGCGGCGCCCCGGCATCGTGCGATCGCGGCCGGGCGGCGATCGATGTCGGCGTTCCACACCCGCCGCGCCTCGTCGTAGCCCGCGTCGTCGGGGCCGAGGACCGGCCCCGCCATCGCGGTTCGCAGGATGCCGAGGTCACCGCCGGTCGTGGGGGTCATGAGCGTCTCCCGATGCCAGCCTGAACGGATGGACTCGTTGCTGACGCCGCTGCGTGGTGATGGACTGACAGGCATGCTTTTTCCCTCTCCGAGATGGTTGTTCAGGCCCGAATGCCGCGAAACTTCTTACTGACGGGTTACTCCTCGACCAAGCCGACGATGCCATTGGTGATTCCA
>SEEV01000319.1 GCA_004211695.1 Rhodococcus sp. (in: high G+C Gram-positive bacteria) | reverse complement strand
ACGACCTGCGCCCGGATGCCCTCGACGAGGTCGGGTGAGCTCAGGCAGGCGACGGACACCCGGAACTCGTCGTTGAGGACTTCCTCGAGACTGTCCGCCTGCCGGGCGCGGCGCAGCGATTTCAAGGTGACCGCGCACGCGGTCGGCGACTTCGACACGACCTGCTCGGCCGCCTTCTCCGCCTCCGCGACACCACTGCTGCGCAGCCGGGACACGATCTCGGCGACACTGCCGGCGGAGTACGCGGCGTCGATCCAGCCCCGCTGCGCCAACAACTCCGACACCGGTGCCGGTGCGGTGAACGCGGCCAGCGCAGCCTCCACCGTGGTTTCCGACAGCGCCTGCACGAACCCGTCGATCTTCTCCGACGGGACGAAGTGGTCGGCGAACCCGCACGCGATCGCATCCCCCGCACTGAGCCGCGCCTTGCCGTAGTTCGCGATGGCCGCGTTGAGGATGTACTCCTCGCGCCAGAACTCCCGCGAACCGGTGCCCCCGTCCTTCGCGTCGTGGTAGATCGACACGATGTCGCCGCCGGCGCACAGCCCCCGCTCCCCGGCCCCGGTGATCAGCACCGCGCGCACCGCGTCGTCACCGGACCATTCGGCCAGTGCCGCCGCGATCCGCCGCACCATCGCATGGTTGAGGGCGTTGATCGCCCTCGGCCGATTCAGAACGATCCGGCCCAGACCGTCCCGCTTGTCGATCAGCACTTCCGGTTCCGCCGATACCGCCTCGCTCATGCCGCTCCTTGCTTTCCGTGTCCGGCCCCCGCGACGACGCTGCGGGCGATGACCACCCGCATGATCTCGTTGCTGCCCTCGAGGATCTGGTGCACCCGCAGGTCCCGGACGATCTTCTCTATTCCGTACTCGGCAAGATAGCCGTACCCACCGTGCAGCTGCAGCGCCTTGTTCGCCACCTCGAAACCGGTGTCGGTGGCGAACCGCTTCGCCATCGCACACAACTCCACCACATCCGGGGCGCCCTCCTCCAGCGCGGCCGCCGCCCGCCACAGCAACGTGCGGGCCGGCCGCCGGCACCCGCACGTCCTCGAAGATCACCTGCCGGGTGGGCTGGGCGTTCCAGCCCATCTTCACCTCGTTCGGCCCGAACGACAGACCCGGCGACCCCTTCGGGACGATGAACGCGGAAATCCCCCGCGGACCGCCCTCCCCGGTCCGGGCCATCACCACATACACATCCGAGGTGCCCGCCCCGGAAATGAACTGCTTGACCCCGTTCAGCACGAAATCGTCGCCGTCGCGGACCGCCCGGGTGCTCAGCGCCGCCGCATCCGACCCGGCCCCCGGCTCGGTGAGGCAGTAACTGCCGAGCTGATCCATCGAACACAACCCCGGCACGAAGGCGTGCCGCTGCTCCTCGGTGCCGAACCTGTCGATCATCCACGTCACCATGTTGTGGATGGAGATATAGGCGGCGATCGACGGGCAGCCCTTCGCGAGCTGCTCGAAGATGCGGGCGGCATCGACACGGGTCAACTCGGACCCGCCCACATCCTCGCGGATGTAGATCCCACCCATCCCCAGAGACGCCGCCTTACGCAGAACGTCCACCGGGAAATGCTTGCTCTGATCCCACTCCACGGCGTGCGGCGCGAGATGCTCGGCCGCGAAGTCGCGGGCGGTGTCGCTGATCGCCCGCTCGTCATCGGTCAAGGTGAACATACGAATCGGCCCTTTCAGTTTGGGGAAGTTGGAAGTACTATAGTTGGATGTCCATGTAAATCGCCAGTGGGTGTGACCCACTCCAAACGGAGACCATTCGACGCGGGGGACGTGACCAGACCGCGACAGCGTCGAGCGTCCCGTCCACCGCTAGTGAAGTTCACGAATACACACTCAGGGCGTTCATTCGATGCCCGATAACTAGGAGGCTTCCGGTGGTCACTGCGCAACCACCCCACTCGGCGTCGGGCGCCGACTCTGTGGCGCCGTATACGTCCCTGATCGCCGCCGTCCTACAGACGCAGAAGCTGATCACCCACCAACTCAACTCTGCGTTGCGACCACTCGGACTGTCCTTCGCCCGGTACGAGGTCTTGGCGATGCTGGTCGCCGCGGACGACTCACTGCCGATGGTGCGGATCGTCCGTGCCCTGGACAGGCATCCCACCACCATCGGAACGCTGATCGAAGGACTCCACTGTTCCGGGTTGGCCGAGCGGACGATCAATCGCTCCGATCGCCGATCCACCCTCGTCGCGATCACCGACAAGGGTCGCGAGGTGGCGATCTCGGCGACCCGAGCCCTCGATGCCGTCGCCCTCGTGGACCCGACGGTAATGCGCCGTCTCCACGAGGATCTGCAACAGCTACTCGCCGCAACCCGACGTGCAGCGACCGCCGCACCGGGTGGATCCCACACCGCGGCGGCCGACCTGCCGGGGGTCCGGTCGTGATCGACGTACGCAACATTCGCTCGGACGACCTTCGGTACTTGCTCGCCGTGGCGCGAACCGGTAGCCGCCGATCCGCGGCGCTGGACCTGGGCGTCGACCACACCACCGTCTCGAGGCGTGTGCGCGCACTCGAGAAGGTCCTGGGTGTCCGTCTGCTGCAGCGCAGTGCCGACGGGTGGGAGCTGACCGATGTCGGCCGATCGATCGCGGAGAAGGCGCGGCTGATCGAGGAAGCCGTTCAGGAAACCGCCGACGTGGTCCTCGGTATCAGTGAGAATCCACTCCGGGGAACCATCCGGATCACTGCTCCGGACGGATTCGGGTCGTTGTTCGTCGCTCCCGCACTGGCCAAGCTGCGGATGAGTCACCCGCACCTTGTCGTCGAGTTGATCACGGATACAAGGCAACTCAATCTCTATCAATCAGGGTTCGACCTCGCCGTCGCGGTGGGCACACCGATCACCAGTCGGCTGGTCTCCGAACGCGTGTGCCAGTACTCGCTGGGGCTGTACGGCAGCGAACAGTACTTCAGCGACCACGGCGAACCCGGCAACCTGGACGAGCTGACAGCGCATCCGCTGGTCTTCTTCGTCGACTCTCTGCTGCAGGTCGGGGATCTCGACTTGAGTCGACATCTCCCCGGTGTTGCGGCAAAGTTCATGTCCACCAACATCTTCGCCCACGTTGCTGCCACGCGGTCCGGCGGCGGCATCGGACTGCTACCGGCGTTCATGGCGGACCAACACGCCGATCTGCGCAGGATTCTGCCCGATGCCGTCGACGTCCGGCTCGCCTTCTCCCTGGCCGCGCGCCGCGAAAGCCTCACCAATCCGGCGGTCCAGGCCGTCCGGCAAGCGATTCAGGAAGAGGCGCGCAGCCGGCGAGCCGAACTGGTCCCCACCGTGTAATTGCCGAGCGCACTCCGGGCGGCGTTGCAGGACGCAGACTCCTGCAACGCCGCGCCGTTGTGCCAGTAGGACTCTCACCGAATTCACACCTGCGCGGGCACCATGGTGTCGAGCGGATCGGTGGTGTCGACCGTGTCGAGCCAGTCGAGGATCTGTTCGGTGTGTTGTCCGAGCACCGGCGGCGCAGCATGCGCGGACCGCACCAGTGACTCACCGTCGGCCGTTTCCATCCGCAAGGACGGACCCGGCAACTGCACCGGCCCCACCACGGGGTGCTCGACCTCGACCAGCAGGCCCTGGCTGCGGGTCTGCTCCCACTCGTAGACCTCGTCGATCGTGCGGATCGACCCCGCGGGAACACCCGCGGCCTCGAGCTCGGCAAGCACATCGACCCGGGTGCGGCCGGCGAAGTCGGCTTCGATCGCGGCGATCAACGCATCCCGGGCCGCGACCCGGTCCCGGTTGACCGCGAACCGCGGATCCTGGGCCGACAGACCTGCCACCGGGGCGAACTTCGCCCAGATCGCCTCGCTGCCCACCGCAATCTGGACGAATCCGTCCGCGCAGCGGAAGCTTCCGTACGGTGCGATCTGCGGGTGGTGATTGCCGGACCGCTGCGCGACCTGTGCACCGACCGTCCACTTGGTGCCTTGGAAGGTGTGGGCGCTGATCGCGGCGGCCAACAGGGACGTCCGCACCACCATGCCCTTGCCGGTCTTTTCCCTCGAGGCCAGTGCGGCCGAGACACCCGTGGCGCCGTGGACACCGGCGAGGACGTCGGCGATCGGGACCCCGATCCGCGTCGGCTCCCCGGTGGGATCACCGGTCACCGACATCAGGCCGGCCTCGCCCTGAGCGATCTGGTCGTAGCCCGCGCGGGATCCCTCGGGCCCGTCATGTCCGAAGCCGGTGATCGACAACGTGATCAGCCGCGGGTTGAGCTCTTCGAGGACGTCGGCCGGAAATCCCAGCCGGTCGAACGCGCCCGGCCGCAGGTTCTCGATCAGTACGTCCGCCCGCCGGATCAGGCGGCGCAGCGCATCCTTGCCGTGCTCGGATTTCAGGTCCAGCACGATCGATTCCTTGTTCCGGTTCGCCGACATGAAGTACGACGACTGCGGGTCATCTTGTGGCCCGACGAACGGCGGCCCCCAGGTGCGGGAGTCGTCGCCGGTGCCGGGGGCTTCGACCTTGATGACGCGGGCTCCGAGGTCACCGAGCATCATTGCGGCGATGGGGCCGGCCAGCGCCCGGGAGAGGTCGAGCACGAGGATGTCGTTCAGTGGTCCGACGGTCATGGTGTGCTCCCTTCTCAGAGTGTGCGCAGGCGCACGTTGACCTGCTTGGTCTGGGTGAAGCCGGCGATCATGCCCTCGAGGGACACTTCGCGGCCGAGGCCGCTCTGCTTGTATCCGCCGTAGGACTGGCCGACCATCTGGCCGCCGCCCTGGTTGACTTGCACCCACCCGGTTTCGAGGGCGTGGGCGGTGGACAGGGCCAGATCGAGGTTGTGGGTCCACACATAGGCGGCCAGACCATAGTGCGAGTCGTTGGCCATCTCGATGACGTCGGTGTGGTCGTTCCACGGGATCGCAACGAGCGCGGGTCCGAAGATTTCCTCCCGGGACAGGCGCCAGGAGTTGTCGGCGCCGGAGAACACGGTCGGTCCCATGTAGTAACCCTCGGAATTGCCGAGCTTGTCCGGTGAGCCGTCGAGGGCGACTGACACCTTGGACGAGCTGAGGCCGTCGTCGAGGAATCCGCACACGGAGGCGAACTGCTTGTCGTTGATGATGGCGCCCATGTCCGTGGACTCGGCGAGCGGGTTCCCGACCTCGAGGGCGGCGAGGGCGTTCACCAGCCGGTCGAGCACCTCGTCGTAGAGGTCCTGGTGCAGGAACAGCCGGGAACCGGCGGTGCAGCTCTGGCCCTGCCGGTGCACCCGGGTCGAGAGCAGCAGCTGATTGATGAAGTCGTCGTCGATGTCCACGTCGGGGAAGACGATCGAGGGATTCTTGCCGCCGAGTTCGAGGGAGACGTGGGCGAGACGGCCGCCGGCTTCGCGGGCGACATGGCGGCCCACCTCGGTCGAGCCGGTGAAGGAGATCTTGTCGACCTCGGGGTGCTGGACCAACGCTTCGCCGGCGACCCTGCCGGATCCGGTGATGACGTTGAGTACACCGGCCGGCAGGAACTCGGCGCAGATCTCGGCGAGCAGCAACACGCTCAGCGGGGCTGCCTCGGCCGCCTTGACCACGACGGTGTTTCCCGCGACGAGGGCGGCGGGGATCTTGAATCCGGCGATCATCAGTGGGGAGTTCCAGGGCAGGATGCAGCCGATGACGCCGAGCGGCTCCTGCCGCGAGTACTGGAGCTGATCGTCACCGGCCGGAAGAACGGTGCCCTTGATCTCGCCGGCGACACCGGCGAAGTACCGGAACAGATTCGCCAGTGTGGCGACCTCGGGGCGCGCCTGGGTGCGCAGCGCGTTTCCAGTGTCGAGAGCGGTGAGGCGGGCCAGTTCCTCGGCACGCGCGTCGATGGCGTCGGCGATCCGGCTCAGGATCCGGCCTCGTGCCGTGAAGTGCTGAGAGCGCCACCGCGGGAAGGCCTTCTGCGCGGCACGCACCGCGCGATCTACGTCCTCGGTGCTCGACGACGGGACACGGCCGATCACATGCTCGCGCAGAATCGGGGTGGTCACATCACTCCACTGACCGGAAAGGGCTTCCACCCACGCCCCATCGACGAACATGGGGTAGTCGCGGGCCTCGGGGATGTGGAGCTCAGCGAGTGAGGTTTGTGTGGAGGTCATGTCGGAATCTCCTTGATATACGGATGGCTCTGCTGGAGTGCGGGGAACAGCGCTAGGCGGATGGAGCGACGCTTCCGCGCTCGGACAGCGCGCCGATCGCGTGGGCGTAGACCTCGTCGACCTCACCTTCTGCATCGACCGACAGAAGAAGTGGCGCGTAGTAATCGAGCAGCGGTCGGGTTTCGTCGTGATAGACCCGCAGACGTCGACGAATGACGTCCTCGGTGTCGTCGGCGCGGCCACGGGCCAGCATCCGCGCGACGACTGCATCGTCCGCTATCGAAAAGTCCAGGACGGCGTTGATTTGGCGCAGCTGCCCGCCGAGGAGCTCATCGAGGGCGATCGCCTGCGCCACGGTGCGGGGGAAGCCGTCCAGAATGAACCCGGCGGCCGTGTCGTCGGCTGCGAGTCGCTCCGCCACCATCCCGATGGTGACCTCGTCCGGCACCAGCTCGCCGGCATCGAGGAACGATTTCGCGGTCTGCCCCAGTTCTGTGCCCTGCGCGATATGGCTACGGAACAGATCACCAGTCGAGATGTGGGGCAGCTGCAGTGCCGTCGAAAGCAACTGCGCCTGAGTGCCTTTACCCGCTCCCGGCGGTCCTGTCAGAATGATGCGCACAACCAATTCCTTTCACATCGAGCAGTGCCTCACGCCCGGCGCCGCAGCACTACGGGGCGAGGTCTACGTGGGGGACTACGACGGTTGTGCCTGCGCGTCGAATGCGCCGGCACGGATCGCCGTCACGATCGCAGAGAAGTCGCGACCGGGGCCGTCCTGGGCAACGAACTGTTCGTAGAGTTCGGTGGCGCGTCGTCCGAGCGTCGTGTCGACGCCGTTGTCCGTCGCGGCGGCCTGCGCAAGTCGAAGGTCCTTGAGCATCAACGCGCTCGCGAACCCGCCGGCATAGTCGCGGTTGGCGGGGCTGGTGGGAACCGGTCCGGGAACCGGGCAGTTCGTGGTCAACGCCCAGCACTGACCGGATGCGGTCGACGAGACGTCGAACAGTGCCTGGTCGGTCAGGCCGAGCTTCGCGCCCAGCGCGAAAGCTTCGCTGACGGCGATCATGGAGATCCCCAAGATCATGTTGTTGCAGATTTTCGCGGCCTGGCCGGCTCCGGAGTCGCCGCATCGGACGATGCGGGACCCCATCGCGTCGAGGAGCGAGCCGGCCTGGTCCACCGCGTCGGCCGGGCCGCCGACCATGAAGGTGAGGGTTCCGCCGTCAGCGGCGACGGTGCCTCCGGACACCGGGGCGTCCACTGCCCGATGCCCGGCGCCGACAGCCAGTTCAGCGGCGGCCCGCGCATCGGCGACATCGATCGTCGAGCAGTCCAGGAAGAGGGTTCCCGGCGATGCGGCCGGAACCAGATCGGCGTAGGCGTCGAGCACGTGCTTGCCGCTGGGCAGCATGGTGATGATCACCTCGGCATGCTCTGCTGCATCGACAAGAGATGCAGCAGAGTCGATTCCGCGCGATGTCGCCTTCTCCGCTGCCGCCGGGGAGGGGTCGAATCCGATGACTGTGTGGCCGTTGCGCACCAGATTCGTGGCCATACCCAAGCCCATGTTGCCGAGGCCGAGGAAAGCGATCTTGCTCATCTGTACTCCTAGCGGTGTGGTAGCCGACGTTCCACGAACGGGCCGAGGGAAACCCATCTGGGGCATCGATTCGAACAAACGGCTCGTGGATGAACCCCGGGGGATCATGGCGCTTCGCGTCGCTCTCCGCCGGGAACGTGAATCAGTGTGCCCGCGGATGGAAGAATGAGGAATCACCTAACCTGCAAGGGGGATGTGCAATATTGCATCACCGCAGCCGGCAGCACCTCCACGCCTCCGAATCTCGAAGTGATGGTTCGGCAACGGCGGACTGGGACCGGATGTGGGAAGGGGAGCGGACCACCGGCGGCCACCATACTCGCGCGGGGCCGTGGGGGAGGCGGCATAGGCGCACAGCGCAGCCCGAGGCGGAAAACTCGTGCGCGCGGTCGGCGAACGAGTGAGATGCCAACGTGGTGTGCGATGAGCCGCCCGACCGTCTGTGAGGCTTTCGGCCAGTTGGCTCGGTAAGCCCTTCGCGTCCAGGAACCCCTATCTCGGGTTAGTCCCACCCAGTTCGAGATGACGTCGAGAAGAAGTTACTTCTCGGCTAGCGACCGTTCGCCGCGAGTGTTAGGTACCCGTCGATATGCTGCACGCATCCTTACTGCTCACAGCGAAGAGACGGTGATCGAGTTGTCTGATGCGCAACGTGACCAACCCGGACAAGCTGCACGCCGTGGTGGTCGGCCCGATCCTCGACGTCGGCGGGCAGTAACCGTGGACGCGCATATCGTGTTGCCGACCGTCGACGGGCAGTCGTTCGCGTCGTTGCGCCGCCGGGCCACGCCGAGGGCGGAGCGGTACGCGCTCGGCAAACGCCTTCGCAAGCAGGCACCGCGGTCCGCGCTCGGCGAGTGGCGCGCACCGGACGATCGCCCCGATGTGGTGGATCAGATCGGTGTGTCGCACCACGGTCGGGTGGAATCGCTCATACCGGTCAGGGTGGGGCGG
>SEEV01000821.1 GCA_004211695.1 Rhodococcus sp. (in: high G+C Gram-positive bacteria) | reverse complement strand
CCGGGGCCGGTCAGCAGAAATCGACCGGCCGCGGTTCCCGTGGCGCGTTTGCCGACGTACGCGAAATTGTCGGTCCACGCGTCGACGAACTGCAGCACGTAGTACGCGCCACCGGTGTCCGGCACCCTCAGCAGCTGCGGTCCGTGACCGAGGTCGATCTGGGCGATCGAATAGATGGTGTCGTTGTTGACCGAGACGAAAGTGTCGCGCGGCCCGGCGAGTGTGCGGGCGTGACTGAACGTGTTGAAAGGTCCCGCATCGAGGCTCCCCATCCCCTCCGACACGAAGCGGTTCACCTGGTCGAGGTCGAATACCAGCGGGAAACCGTACACCCACGCCTTGGCGGCGAGTTCCTGCAATTGTGCACTCACGACTCTCTCCTGTCCCGCGGTCTCCGGTCCATGCGACCACGACGAGACAGGCCGGGGCTTCACCCGAAAAGTGTGAGCTGCACCCGTGCGTGGTTGACGAGCGCAGAGACTCGTCAACCACTCACGGGCGCGAAGCGCCTAGGATCCCGGCGACCGCGACGATCAGTGGTCCCGGCACGCGGGGAACGAATTTCGCCATCGCGTACACGACGACGGGAATCATGCACGTGTATCGGCCGACCTGCACCGGCATCTCGGCGATGGTGGCGTAGGCCATCGCCTGCGGAATGACGACGGCGCCGGCACTGAGACCCGCGACGTCATCGCGTCTGCTTCACGACCCGTCGCCGGTGCGTTTCGGTTCCGCGAGTGCCTCGCGCACGGTGGAGTACAGGCCGACCGGTGTGGCGTCGGTGCCAGAGTGGCGGAGCGTGTCCCGGAACTGTCCGATGTCGCGCGCGACCCGGAGTTCGATACCCCTCCGCGCGAGCAGGTCTCGCAGCTGCAGCAGCATCTGCGCGGCACTGACGTCGACGAACGGCGACGTCTCGGCGTCGAGCACCACCACTCTCGTGCCCTCGGTGCAGAGCTCTTCGATGCGGTCCTTGACATAGTCGGAGTTGGCGAAGAACAGTCCCGCCTCGACGCGCACCACGAGCACGTGCGGGGTGGTCGGCAGGTCGGGGTGACGTTCGGCATCCACCCACAGAGTTCCCTCCCTGGCGAGGGTCGCGACGTGGGGGCGCGAGGCCCGGTAGAGCAGCAGCAGCATCGAGACGCCGATGCCGATGACGAGTCCGGGCAGTGTGTCGAAGAGCAGAACGCCCGCCATGGCAGCGAGCGCGGCGGCGAAATCGGCGCGGGCGGCGAGGCCGTAGATGCTCCCCAGCCGTTCGGTCCATACGCCGTACAGCCGGCGCAGCGCGGAGATGTCGACGAGTTCGATGACGGCCGCGATCACCACCGCCGCCAGCGTCGCCTCCGGCAGTTTCTCGAAGAGCCCGGTGAGAAAAAGAAGCGTGACGACGGTCAACACCGCCACGACGAGCCCGCTCACCTGTGATTTCGCGCCCGCCCCGCCATTCACCGCGGTCTTGGAGAGGCTGCCGTTGACCACCATTCCCGAGCAGAGTCCGGAGCCCAGATTCGCGGCGCCGAGGCCGAACAACTCGCGGTTCGCGTCGACCTCGTAGCCCTCCTTCGCCGCGTACGTCTTCGCGGCTCCGAGCCCCTCCGCGAACCCGATCAGCAGGACCCC
>SEEV01000820.1 GCA_004211695.1 Rhodococcus sp. (in: high G+C Gram-positive bacteria) | reverse complement strand
AGACGGCGGGAGCGAGCGCAGAAGAACCCGATCGCCTGGGTGATCAGCCATGCCGAACACCACGGCCATCCCTCCCCACAGTGGGCCGTGAGAATGGAGGGCGCCGCCCACGCGCCGGTTTTCACCTGCGAAGTCCGCTACCTGGAGCACACAGCAACCGGCAGCGGGACAACAAAGAATCTCGCAAGAACCACCGCGGCAGCGGACCTTGTCGATTCGCTTCTCGACGAGACGTCTCCAGCCCGATCACACCGGTAAACCGAAGCTCACCTACCCGGTCAGTGTCCGTTTCGATAAAGACTTTGTGGGCGCCGCCGTGGCCACGGGCGGGGCGAGTTCTTGATGCCTCGGCGGCGAGCGGCCCTCCGGCCAGCGAAAGGGGAGCGCTGGTCGTTGGGCCTGGCTGCCACCGGGACCGTCGAGCCCGCTGTGCAGCGTAGGTCGGGAGTACCCGCGGAACATCGAATTACCCTGCGCGTCGCCCCGGAGAAATCCGACCGCAACGCGGTCCATGGGCGAGCCGCATGCCAGCTCGCCACCTGCGCGGCGGGCGCACGTGTGAACCCACATAGCCTGAGCACAGATCGGCCGGTGGTTGTGAGTTCGTCTGGTGGGCGCGGATAGGTCATGCTTATGCTCCGAGGGGCAGCCGAAGAAAGGTGCAGTCCATGAGTGAAGAGAGCGAGAAGAAGTCGGCGTCACCTGATGCGATGCGCGTGGGCACCCGGGTGCTGGTGCGTAGGCCGTCTGAGGCAGCGACAGGCGTGATCGTCGAGGACTACGCCGAACTGACCGACACCGCTGGACGCGGCCACGATTGGGCACCTGTCCATAGGTGGGCGGTCGCCCTTGACGACGGCCGTCTGGTCTTCGTCGACACCGAGGACCTCACGGTCGATATCGGCACGGCAGACTCCGAATAGCCGGCAGCACCACTGACGAGGTGGTCGGGAACGGTCGCACCGGCGAGTCGGTGCTGCTTCCCCAAGATCATCCCGAACCACGACGGGGAACGTTCCGACCCTCCATACGCCCTCCCAATCACCCCGGGATCTGCCGTCACCGACCCACCCACGAACCTGAGAAAGATTCGTTGTTCGACTGAATTTTCCAGCTCCTCCGCGATGGCTCATTTTGTCGCAATAGACAGTTCACGGGAACGAGTGCGACACGGCGCTTTCGAGGGCGCACAGATGGTATATGGACCAATCCCGACTGGTACTACAAACGGGCGTCACCGCATGCGGCAAAGATCGAACGAGACACCGAGCAGTACCCGGTGACAGGGTATGAGGTGTCGAATCCGAGCCCTGACCCCGAACAGCTGCGACCAGACTCGTTGCTACGTCTATGCTCGCGTCAGCGACCGACGTCAGGGACGGTAGCCCCGCTCGGTGCGCAAGTGGCACGGCGTCCGTGAGAGTGTCAATTATGTTGTTTTCCAACGCCATACGACTGCCGGTCGGCCGGTGGCCTGCACGCGGACGCGCTCGTCAGTACGTTCGAGTCCAGGTATCGCCTTGAGCGTGCGATTGAGATTGCCTTGATCGGGCCGGCTGCCGGTGAGGGCAGAGGTGACCGTGACGGCGTGGGTGGCGGGAAATTCTGCGCCGAGGAGGGCCCGGGTGAA
>SEEV01000318.1 GCA_004211695.1 Rhodococcus sp. (in: high G+C Gram-positive bacteria) | reverse complement strand
AATGCCGGCACGGCTGACGAGGGTCTCGAGGAGTTTGCACGAACCGCTCAACGACACCTTTTCGGGCAGCTCACCGACGGGGGTGGGCGTAGGCGCCTCGTGTGCAGCACTTTCCGAATACGAATAGAAACCATGTCCGCGCTTGCGGCCGTAGCGTCCGGCCGCGACCAGCTCGTCCTGGATTCGAGACGGTTCGAACCGTGGATCGAAGTTGAAGGCGGTCCACACGGATCTGGTCACCGCCGCGTTGACGTCGTTTCCGATCAGGTCCATGAGCTCGAACGGACCCATCTTGAACTGGCCGGCACCCCGGATGGCCGCGTCGAGGGTGGCTGGTGAGGCGGCATTCTCCTGCAGTAGTCGCAGAGTCTCGCCGTAGAACCCGCGCGCGACGCGGTTCACGATGAAGCCCGGTGAGTTCTTCACCCGTGCGACCTGTTTGCCCCAGGCGACCGACATCTCGGCGATGAGGTCGGCGACCTGGGGGTCGGTTTGTAGACCGGTCACCACCTCCACGAGTTTCATTACCGGTACGGGGTTGAAGAAGTGCATGCCGACGACCCGGCTCGGCAGCGGTGAGCGTGCGGCGATCTCGGTCACGGAGAGCGACGAGGTGTTGGTGGCGAGGATGCACTGGTCGCCGAAGCGCTCGGCTGCGGCGACGAATACGGCGGTCTTGACGTCGACCGACTCGAGTACCGCCTCGATGACGACGGTATTCGGGTGCCTGGGCGCGAGATCGAGCGAGACGCAGGTGGTCAAACGTTCGTCCAGTGTGGTCGCGATCTCCGGGTGGCGTTTCACCAGTCGCGCTGCGATTTCCTCAGCTGCGGAACGTAGTTGGGATTCCTGCGGATCGACGAGGCTTACCCGGTGTCCCGCTGCCAACGCGACCTGTGCGATCCCGCGGCCCATGGTTCCCGCGCCTACAACGCAGACGGGTGTGGATGCTGTGGTCATGTTGTCTCCTCGCATGAATCGACTGAATGAGGAGGGAAGTTCCCTTGCCTCTAGATGTAAGACAATGTACCTTCTTGTAAAGAAAGTACCAATCAGGATGTTTGCCAAGGTAGGCGTCCTACGTGTGAAGGTGATACCGCTATGACATACGAGGACGTTGTCGTCTCAGTTGACTCTGGGGTGGCCACCATTGCGATCAATCGCCCAGAAAACGCCAACAAGCTGCGCTTCGAGACCGCGCGCGAGCTGCTCGACGCCTTCCGCGTGGTGCGGGAGACCCCTGCTGTGGATGTGGCAGTGCTGACCGGGACCGGTGACAAGTTCTTCTGCATCGGTGGCGAGCACGAGGAGCTGAAGTCCCTCGATTACTCCAGCGTGATGCCTGTCATTGACCTCTACGAATTCATCGACACCATGCCCAAGCCGGTCATCGCGGCGATCAACGGCTACGCAGTCGGTGGCGGCAACGTCCTGCACGTTGTCTGTGACCTGGCAGTGGCCGCACCGCACGCCGTCTTCCGGCAGGTCGGCCCCATGGTCGGCAGTTTCGACGCCGGCTACGGGACCTGGTATCTCGAGGAGACCATTGGGCGGCGTCGTGCCAAGGAGATGTGGTACTTGAACCGTAAGTACACCGCCGAAGAGGCGCTCTCCATGGGTCTGGTGAACGACATTGCCGACGACCCTGTTGCGCACGCCCACACCATCGCGCAGACACTTCGTCAGCGCGGTCCTTTCGCGCTGAGCGCGCTCAAAACCGCGTTTTCCGGACGCCATACCGGCGTCGTAGGTCAGGCTCGCATCGCACACGATCTCTTGCTGACCGCCTACCGAAGCACCCAGGAGGCACAGGAGATGTCGCAGTCCTTCGAGCAACGGCGCGACCCCGACCGAACGAGGTTCTACCAGTGAGTTCCCTTAGCCCGGAGTTGAAAGAATTCCTGACCACGGTCGCCAAGGTTGCGGCGTCTGTCGCCGAGTCGTCCGAGCCCGTCTCGGCGGGGTACGGAATGCTCCACGACACCGGTTTGCTCGACATGGCCCGCGAGATCGCCGACGAACCCGATTCGCTCGTGTGGCTGACGAACGCGATCAGCGTCACCGCCCAGTCATCGCCGTCCTTGGCTTTCGCTCTCGCAGGACGATATACCGCCGACCATGCGATCGGTCCTGATACGGACGCGACCAACCCGACGTTCGCTCTGGCCATCCCGGGTTCCGTACCGGTGGTGTCCGGTTCGCTGGAGCCGGATACGGTCGCGGTTCTCGACACGTCGGACAACGTGCTGCGGTCCGCCCCATGGACTGACACAGCACCCACCGCAACCGAGCCGCGCACGGGTCTCGCGCAGGCCGAACTGGTCTCAGTGACCCTGCCTGCCGATGCCGCGCCGTGTGGCCGGGAGGCAGTCGACGTGCTGGCGCGCTGGGACCTCCTCACCGGAGCGGCACTGGTCGGACTGGCCCGCCGCGCCGTCCGCGAAACGCAGACGTACGTCATGGAACGTCACCAGTTCGGCGTTCCGATCGGTTCGTTCGCGGGTCTGCGCGCGCTCACCGCCGAGATGGAGATCAAGGTCGATGAGGTCGAGGCAATGCTCGACCACGCAGTCGCGCAAGGGGAGCACTCTGCGAGCGTGTCCGCCGCCGCGGGCCGCGCCGCGATTGCGGTCTGCGTGGACGCCATCCAGGCACACGGCGGTTACGGGTACGTCGACGAATATGCGATAACCGGACTCCTGCGCGACGCGATCAGCATTCAGGCCCGTGCAGGCGGGCGGCGGCTGCACATCGCGCGCGTTGCCGAACGCGGCCTGGGCCCGCAGGGCGGCTCACCACCGTGACCCCCAGCGCAAACACCACCCTCACTACAGAATCGGAGCACGACATGGGCAAAGGAAGTGGTCCACTGACCGGTGTGCGGATCATCGACATCTCGTCCTCGTACGCTGCGCCGACGACATCGATGTACCTCGCCGACATGGGCGCCGACGTCATCAAGATCGAACCCCTACGCGGTGACGACGCCCGAGGATGGGGACCGCCTTTCCTCAACGGCGAGGCAGCCTGGTTCTTGTCGGTGAACCGCAACAAGCGCAGCATGTGCCTCGACCTTCGCGGCGAGGCCGGCCGCGACGTGCTCTTCAAGCTTCTGGAATCCGCCGACGTGTTCATCGAGAACATGAATCCGACCAAGCTAGAGAAGCACGGCCTGGGCCTCGATTCCCTGCGCGAGCGGTTCCCGCAACTCGTGATCTGTGCATTCTCCGGGTTCGGCCTGACCGGACCAGACGCTGGCCTACCCGGATATGACCTCATCGCGCAGGCGCGGTCGGGGATCATGAGCGTGACCGGTGCCGACGGTGTGCCACAACGCGTGAGTACCGCGCTGTCGGATGTGGCGGCCGGAACGGTCGCTGCGTTCGCGATCGCCGCGGCACTGGTGCGTCAGCAGCAAACCGGTGAGGGCGAGATCGTCGATGTCGCGCTGCTCGAAGCCGACCTAGCGTTCATGTCGCCACGCATTGCCAGCTTCCTCGCCGGGGATCCGGAACCCAAGCCGTGTGCGGGCACGGACTCGGTGGTCGCAATCTATCAGTCGATGCGGACCGCTGACCGGCCCGTCGTCGTCGCGATCGGTAACGACCGGCATTGGCGCCGATCGTGCGCGGCCCTGGGTCTCGACGAGCTGGGTCGGCGGGACGACCTGGCGACCAACGCGGATCGACGAGCCAAGCGCGAAGAGGTTGTCGCCGCGTTCCAGAAGCGTCTCGAGACCATGTCCTCGAATGACGCGCTCAAGCTCCTGCAAGACGTCGGCGTGCCCTGTGCCCGGATCAATTCTTTGTCGGAGGTCGTCGCTGATCCTCAGGTCGAGGCGCGTAAGGCGATAGTCGACTATTCCCATCCCGTGGCGGGGACGTTTCGCGGTGTCGGGTCGCCGTGGCGTCTCGCGTCTGATCCCGAAGACCGACAGGCTCGTATCCCTGCACCGCTGCGCGGCGAACACGGGCGCGCAGTACTGGGCGAGATCGGGCTCGACGACGCCGCAATCATCGAGTTGATGAACGAGGAGGTCGTATGGGTTCCGTGATCGAGACTGCACAGTCCGGTCGAGTGATGACCATCGAGATCAACCGGCCGGGCCAGCTGAACGCCCTCAACTCGGAAGTCCTGCGGCAGATACGCGGTGTCGTCGAGGATCTGCAGGACGAGCCGTCGGTCGGCGCGGTGGTCATTCGTGGGAGCGGGGAGCGCGCATTCAGCGCCGGTGCGGACCTCGACGAAATCCGCGGGCTGAGTGTGGAGGACGCCCACGCCTTCATCCACGCCGGTCAGCGAACGATGACAGCCATCGCCAACTCGGTGATCCCTGTGATCGCCGAAGTCGACGGGTACGCGCTCGGCGGTGGATTCGAACTGATGCTGTCGTGTCACCTCGTAATTGCGTCCAATCGCAGCCGGTTCGGGCTCCCGGAAGCGCGCATCGGATGTATCCCCGGATTCGGCGGAACCCAACGTCTCGCGATGTCGGTCGGCAAACCCGCTGCGCTGATGCTGATGCTGAGCGGCGAGCGAATCGATGCCGACCTCGCGTGGCAGATCGGCTTGCTGTCCTTACCACCGCTCGAGCCCGATGAAGCGAGCGCGCAGGCGCGCCGTCTCGCGGAATTGATCGCCTCGGGAAGCCGAACCGGAATTGCCAACATCCTCGATGCTTCGCGGCCGGCATTCGCCGCCGCTGCGTTGGATCATGAAGCCGCGCTGGCCGCGATCTCCATCGCCGCGCGAGACGGACAAGAGGGCATCACCAGCTTCGCGGAGCGTCGAACGCCCGTCTTCCACCAGGAGAACTGATGACCACACCATGGGCGAGCGTTGACACCGATGTCATCGATGCCGTCGACTCCGTGATCGCACAGACAATCGCTCCGCAGGCGTCTACCGTGGACGCTGCGGGCGAGTTCCCAGCAGCGGGCGTGGCCGGTCTCGCGGAAGCAGGCCTCGGCATCATGCTGATGGGTAAGTCGTTGGGCGGGACAGACACCAGCACCGCGACCTATGCCGAGGCGCTGTCGCGGATCGCCTCGGCGTGTGGCTCGACATCGACGGTCTACATGACGCAGATGCACGCGGCGCACCCCATCCATCTCCAAGGGAGCCCGGAGCAGATCGACAGGTGGATCCCGGCGCTGTGTGAGGGCAGAGCGATCGGATCGATCGCACTTACCGAGCCGGGAGCCGGTTCGGACGTGGGTGCCATGCGCACGGTGGCCCGTCGCGACAGTAACGGCTATGTACTCAACGGCGAGAAGACCTTCATCTCCAATGGGGACCGTGCCGACGTCATCGTCCTGTTCGCAACGGTTGATACGGCGCTCGGCAAGGGCGGCGTGACAGCCTTCCTGCTGGACACCGCGACCCTCGACGGGTTCACATCGGGCGCCCCGATGAAGAAGCTCGGGCAGAAGGGTGCGTCAACCGTGACGCTGTCGTTCCAGGACTGCCGGATTCCGGAGGCCACCCGGATGGGCGACGAAGGCCAGGGATACCCGCTCCTGTTGCGCTCGGTCACGCGTTCGCGGATCAGTGCGGCAGCTCAAGGCGTCGGCTTCGCGCAGGGAGCGTTCGATGCGGTGGTGTCATGGGCCATCGACCACGACCTGCTCTCGTCGAAGACCGCGCATGCCCAGGACCTCCAGTTCGAGCTCGCCCGCCTGCGCGGGGACATCACCGCGGCACGGGCGATGCTGATGTCGGTGTGCGACCAGGTCGATCACAGTGATGACGAGCCGGTGGCCGAGGTCTCCTTGGTTAAAATGCACTGCACCGCATTGGGCACCACGGTTGCTGCGCGCTGCGTGGAGCTCCTCGGGCCCGATGGCGACCTGGTGTCACTCGGCGCCGAGCGCCGCCTGCGCGACGCGAAGATTGCCGAGATCTACGACGGAACGAATCAAATCCAGAGCATGCTCGTCGCGCGGGATATCCGGCTCGGTGCGATGCACGAAGCCGAAGTCGGCGGACGAGGATAGAAAGCCGAATTGAGCAAGACGAGATCTTCGTCACCGGCGCCTGTCCCGGGTCACGAAGGTCGGGAACAGGGTGATGACGGGTGCGGGACCTGCCGAATTGCCACTCGGGTTGGTCTCAGATGTGCATCGTCCGACCGATTGTCGTGCTCGGCAGTGGACGATCACGGCGGGCACGCGACCGACATCAGGGTGCCGGCGTCGCCGCTGGTGTCGCTCGACGACGAACCGAGCTTCGAGGCGGGCGCCGCGATCTCGTGTGGACCCGGCCAACCTGGGAAGCGATCGAGCGGTTGGGTGAGAGCGGCGGGCAGACGGTTGCCGTGTTCGGAAATGACTGTTCCCGACGCGCGTCGCGCACCGAACACCCCGCGGTGGCCATCTACGGTTAGACTCTTCTACGACTGAAATCATCTACAGGTAGAATACTGTCAGGTTATTCAAGGCCTGGGATAAAATGTCCAGAGACTGCCATTTGCTGACGCACCATCTGCAGGAGATTGAACACAAGTTCGGGCAATGATCTGCAGCAGGGATTAGTTGCGCAGGGACAGTGCCCGCGTCAGCTGATATGGGATGACGCGTACGTAGCCGACTGGAGACCCGATGACATCGACCACCGATAGCAAATCGTTCAAGGCGCAGCAGGTGACCCGCGCGCGTGACCAGGTGGAGGGGCAGCTGCGCGAGGCGATCCTGGACGGACGCTTCACGCAAGGCCAGAAGCTTCCGCCCGAGACCGAGCTGGCTCAGCAGTTCGGGGTCAGCCGCCCCACGGTTCGAGAAGCACTCGGCGCACTGGTGAGTTCCGGCTTGATCCGCAAGATCCCCGGCGTCGCCGGTGGCAGCTTTGTGAATACGGTGACGCCGGACTCACTCAGCCGGATGCTCAGCGAATCGATGGACACCATCGTGCGGATCGGCGCACTGGACATCGGAGAGATCACCGAAGTGCGGCGCGTTCTCGAGATCCCCGCTGCAGAGTGGGCGGCCCGCAACCGGAGCGACGAGGACATCGCCACAATGAAGAACGTCATCGAGAAGCAGAAGCAAATTTCCCTCGACGATCCGGACATTCCGGAGTACGACCGGCGTTTCCACACCGCGATCGGCTACGCATCGGGTAATCGCTTGCTGGCCGCGTTCATCGCTTCGGTGCACGATGCAACGCACCCAGCCCAGTTCCTCGACGTCACACCAGAAGTCGCACAGAAGACGGTACGACAGCACATCGCGATCGAAGCGGCGATCGAGGCCGGCGACGCCAAGAAGGCCGGGGCTGCCATGCACGAGCACCTTGACTTCGTGCTGCGCTATTCACTGCCACTATGACTTTTATTGTCTGACAAACCGATCTTGTTGCCGAGCTCGGCGGGGTGTCCGGACAATTGGCAGACCTGCGAGATCCATCAGCTCCTCGCCTCCGGCGCCGGCGTAGGCAACCGAGACGCATATACCGACAGCTGCACGCTTCGCCCGAGTCAGGAGGAAAACATGTCACGCACCGGACGCTTTTCGGGCTCTCCTACCGGTCCTTCCGTGGCAGACATCCGGTGGCAGGAGTTTGCCGGCTGCAAGAACATGGACACCGACACCTTCTATCCGTCCGAGGACGAGGGTAAGGGCCCGCGCGTACGCAGGGAGCGCGTCGCGAAGCAAATCTGTGGCAAATGTGCCGTCGAGCTCCGGTGCCGGCTGCACGCATTGCTAACCGCTGAGCAGTACGGCGTGTGGGGCGGCTTGTCCGCAGCGGAGAGGCGGCGCATCAAACGGCCCTATCGATTCGACTCACTCGCCTCGTAGCACGAATCGTTTGCGGTGCGCAGAAGGTGCCGGATGCGTTGTGAGAGATCGTCGAACCGTTGATTCCGCGATTCGCCGCGTGGCCGCAGGGAGGTGGCAGTGCGCCGGTGGATGATCGGGCGGTGTTCACCGCGATCGTGTACGTGCTGACCAGTGAATGTGTGTGGCGGCAGCTGCCGTCCTCGTTCGGAGTGACGGTTCCTACCGCGTACAGAAGGTTTACCGTCTGGGGGCGCCCGGGGTGTTTGCGAGACTGCCCAGCGAGGTGCTCGACCGGCTCGGTAGTGGCCGCAAGCTTCCGCAGTGCGTGCGGCGCCGCCGGAATGCACTGGGTGCCGGGGCCGCAGTGCCGACGACATCGGTCGTGGAGTTGGTAGAGCGCTACCGTAGTTGGCGTGGCCGATCGAGGGTTGGCGGATGCGACGGTTGTGCGTTATGCGACGCTGGCGCTTTCGTTCTCGTCGCAGCGGGTAACCGAGGACAGTGACTGGGCCGGAAGCCCACCGAGGCAGACTTTGTCGCGTTCTCTTGCGGGAACTGCGTCACAACAGCCGAGAACCCGCACCTGCGACTGACCGCGATCCGGTCGCTGTTCACCTACGCGGCAACTGGCCATCCCGAGCACGCCGCTGATCCAACGGGTCCTCGCCATCCCCGCATAGCGGTTCGAAAAGGCCGTCGACGTGCCGCCGTAGGGGAGGGCGGACGACGTCCTCGACTTAAAGAGCGTTCGGCGGTATCGACCGGAAACGAACGCGCACGGAACCGGTGACCTGCAAATGCTCCTCCGTCGGCCGGTCATCCGCCGGGAGTGGTGCGCGTTGTCCGGGGCCGCCGCATCCGGAATCACCAGCTGCAGCGAAGCTGACTGTCGGGTGTTGTCAGCTCGGGGCTGGTGCTGACGGAACGCGGGTTCCGTCGCGGGTATATGCGGAGGTGGGTTCGACGAACCCGGACGACAGAAGAGTGGAGATCTCGAAAAGTTCGGCTTGCCAAAGTCTGCGGATGCGACGTCGAGCACAGCATCGTCTTCGATCCTGATGTGGCCGTGTCCCTCTGTGGTCTGGCGATGGTTCAGCAGGCGCGTGCGGTGGCAACCAGAGCGCAGATCGCGCGCGGCGCGGCGGAGATGTTCGACAAGTCCGGTTTCAAGGGTGCCATCCTCGGGGAGATCACCGAGGCGTCCGAAACGACGAAGGGCGCCGGGTACTTCCATTTCAGTTCCAAGGAGGAGTTGGCGCCCTGCACATCATCGCCGAGCAACACCGGATCTCCATCGCCGCGGTCGAGGCCATCGCCGCCCAGGAGGCGTCGGCGATCGAGCAGCTCGTGATGCTCTGCCATGAGATGGCCCGGCAGATCGTCGAGGACCCGCCGTGCGGGCCGGCATCCGGATCACCCTCGAGCTCAGTGCGGACGACCGCGGCCCCTCCAGCCCCTACGTGGACTGGATCGCCGCCTGCCGAGCCCCGGCCGCCCGCGCCGTCGCCGAGGGCGACCTCCTCGCGCATATTGATCCGCTGTGCTTCGCGCGGTTCGTCATCGGCGCGTTCACCGGAGTCCAGACCGTCTCCCAGGTCCTCGCCCACAGCACGGATCTCAAGCAGCGGGTCGACGACATGTGGATGTTCCTGCTACCCGCGATCAACCGACCGCCACCAGGGCATGGTCTAGATCCGGGCCGCCCGCAGTTCGCACGCGGTCGTCGACGTGGGCTAGCCAGGCCGGTCGGCATGCTCGCGAAGTCGGAGCCCCACAGGTTGCCGGGTGGCGCACCCGACTCGCATTACGCGGAGTGCTTCTGGATGTATTCCTCGACTGCCTCGCGCATGAGTTCGCTGGGCTTGCGGTGCTGGCGCTGCGCGAGTTCGTCGAGCTTGTTGCTCAGCGGCTGCGGCAGCCGGA
>SEEV01000819.1 GCA_004211695.1 Rhodococcus sp. (in: high G+C Gram-positive bacteria) | reverse complement strand
CGGCCCTCACACCCTCCACATAGACCGCGTTGTCCACGATGGTCATGTCCACCCCCCATTTCCGGCCGCGCTGTCGCACCACCGATCCGCTCCCCGCGCCGCCGCACCGCACCGGACGCTGGGGCGCGGTGTCGATGTCCCACCCGGCCGGTGTGCTCCGGACGAATACCTCAGCGAGGCAACGCTGTCGATGGGATCACCTTCTTTGCGTGGGCCGGGTAGTCGGCGACGGGGACTAGGCGGTGCGACCGCCGCGGGTGCGGTGGTCGTGGCGGGGGTGGTGGCCGAGTGCGAGCGCGACGATCTCGGCGACGCCGGGATCGTCGACCAGGTAGACCATGCGCCGACCCTCCCGACGGGCACGCACCAGCCCGGCGAGCTTGAGCTTGGCGAGGTGCTGGCTGACGGCGGCGACGGTCTGACCGACCTCGGTGGCGAGCGTGCCGACGTCTCGTTCGCCCTCGCACAGCAGCCAGATTATGTGCAGGCGGGCGGTGGCAGCGAGCATGCCGAACAGGGCGGCACTCTCGTGCAGCTGTGCCGCCGCGATCGGTGCCCGCGGCGGCGACACGTCCTCGGTCACATCATCCTCCAACTGTGGGTAGCGTGGCACACCCACAATCCTTGCGCAATTGATTGACTTTTCCGACTCGCCAGCATGCTGCTGCCGTTCCTGCCGATGCCGCCGTCCAGCTGATGGGGCAGAACCTGCTCTACGAGACCACCCAGCTCGCGCTGCCCTTCGACCGCATCGACCCCAACTACCCCCGCACCCCGCGCCGCTTCCAACCGGCCTGCTGGCCCGTTTCGCGGTGGTGTTCGGCCTGCTCAGCTCGATCTTCGACCTTGCCACCTTCGGGGTGTTGTGGTGGATCCTGCACACCGGCACCGGCACCGGCACCGGCACCGGCACCGGCACCGGCACCGACACCGACACCGACACCGACACCGACCAGGCGATCTTCCACACCCGACTGGTCGTCAAAGGCCTGCTGTCCCAGGTCCTCGTCGTGCTCGTGCTCCGATCCCGACACGGTCTCCGCGCGGCGGCGCCGCCGGGCCCCGTGCCGGCCGCGGTCGTCACCGTTATCGTCGCCGGCCTGGCGCTGCCCTTCCTGCCCGTCGCGCACTGGACCAGGCTGACACCGCTGCCCACGGTGTTTTCTCCCGTGGCTGGCGCTGATCCTCGCCACCTACCTGGCGACCGCCCACGCCCTCGAGAGCAGATGGGTCCGCACCCAGCCCAGCTACCCGTGACCTACGGTTGCCCGACGGCCGTCTGAAAGGGTGCGTGCAGGAGGGCGAGGGAGCGACGACCGTCGTGGCCGCCACACCGCACTCCCGCACGATCCAGATCGCCGCGACAGCCACCCCGCCCGTTCGGACCACCGGGCGGAAATACCGGGCGATCGATCACGCCGCCAGCTCACAACGGCGGCCGGTGAACTAGACGAGTCGCGGGCAGCGGTGTGCACTCGGAGGCCAAGGCCAAGGCCAAGGCCAGAGGGCTAGGGTCAATGCCGCGCAGTTAGGGCGGCGGGTCTGTTGTCAAGTGTGCTGGTATGAGGATGCTGATGCTGATCTCGGCGTGGTAGTTGGTGCGGTCGATGTCGCCCTTGGCTCGGTGTTTGGAG
>SEEV01000818.1 GCA_004211695.1 Rhodococcus sp. (in: high G+C Gram-positive bacteria) | reverse complement strand
GAGCTGCAGATGGCGCAGATGAACCAGAAGCTCAGTGGCGTCGACACCCTCTTCATCCCGACCAACCCCACGTACAGCTACCTGTCGAGTTCGCTCGTGAAGGAAGTGGCCACGTTCGGCGGCGACGTCTCCGACATGCTGCCGGAGAAGGTGCACGCCCGCCTCCTCGCGAGGATCGCCGAGCGCGCCGCCGAGAGCAGCTGATACCCGACACACCGGCTGCCACGACGCACCCTCGGCGTCCGGTCGGGCAGACTTGCACGGAGAAGGCTGCGCCGACCTGCTGAGGGTCATGACGATTGGGGTTGCTTGTGTACCGGGTATTCGAGGCGCTCGACGAACTTGTCGCGATTGTCGAAGAGGCACGCGGCGTACCGATGACCGCCGGCTGCGTCGTTCCGCGCGGCGACGTCCTCGAACTGCTCGACGACGTGCGCGATGCGATCCCCGGTGAACTCGACGACGCCCAGGACGTCCTGGACCACAAGGACAAACTGGTGGGGGACGCGCGGTCCAACGCGGAGAAGACCATCTCCGGCGCCAACGCCGAGGCGAGCTCCACCATCGAGAACGCACGCGACGACGCCGACCGCATTCTGGCCGACGCGAAGGCGCAGGCCGACCGGATGGTGGCCGAGGCCCGTGCACACGCCGAGCAGTTGGTCACCGACGCACGCGCCGAGGCCGAATCCTCCGTGGCGGAAGGCCGGCGCGAATACGACTCGCTCACGGGCCGGGCCCGGTCCGAGGCCGATCGGATGATCGAATCGGGTAAGGCGGCCTACGAGAGGTCCGTTGCGGAGGGCACGGCGGAGCAGGAGCGTCTCGTCTCGCAGACTGAGGTCGTCCAGGCCGCGCACGCCGAGTCGGCCCGGGTGATCGACTCCGCGCACGCCGAGTCGGATCGGCTCCGTTCGGACTGCGACCTCTACGTCGACACGAAGCTCGCGGAGTTCGAGGACTTCCTGAACGGCACCATCCGGTCCGTGGGGCGCGGACGTCAGCAGTTGCGGACGGGCTCGGGTGTCCCCGACTACTCCTCGGACTACGACGTCGACGACCGCCGCGCCGAGCGTCGCCGCTGAGGCGTCCCCTCCGGTCGGCGCACTCGACCGAATTTGGCTCCACCGTGCAGATTGCGTATCGTGGGGTGGTTGCCCTTTGTCGTTTCCCTTTTCTCGAAAGTGAAGTTTGTTGTCATCCCATCGCCACAGCTCATCGCGTTCCCGTCGGGACGCGGACTTCGTGCTGGACACGGTCAAACTCGGCCGTCGCCCCGGTTCGATGCGCACCGTGGAACGGGTGGTGACGGCGCCACGGCGCATCGGTCTCGACCTGATCGCCATCGAGGAAGGATCGGAGATCGATCTCGATCTCCGATTGGAGGCCGTATCCGAGGGGGTTCTGGTCACCGGTTCGTTGCGAGCCGACACCGCCGGGGAGTGCTCGAGGTGTCTCGAGCCGTTCTCCGACACGGTGGACCTCACGCTCACGGAGCTGTTCGCATACCCGGACAGCACCACGGAAGAGACCACGGAGGAGGGGGAGGTCTATCACGTCGTGGACGACGAGATCGACCTCGAACCCGTCGTGATCGATGCCGTCGGCCTCGCACTGCCATTGCAGCCGCTCTGCAGT
>SEEV01000817.1 GCA_004211695.1 Rhodococcus sp. (in: high G+C Gram-positive bacteria) | reverse complement strand
TTCCGCAAGATCGCTGCGAAGCCCGGGTTCCGATTCCACCTCAATGTCGAGATCGGCCGGCATCTCACCAATGACGAACTGCTCGCCCACCACCATGCCGTGATCTATGCCGTCGGCGCACTCGAGGACCGCAAACTCGACATCCCCGGAACGGAGCTGCCGGGCAGTGTAGGAGCCACCGAGTTCGTTGCCTGGTACAACGGGCACCCCGATTTCGCGCACCGGACATTCGATCTCGGGTGCGAGCGTGCGGTGATCGTCGGGAACGGGAACATCGCCCTGGATGTCGCCCGGCTACTCGCCACGGATCCTGACGAGCTGGTTCGAACCGATATGGCCGAGCACGCAGTGGAAGCTTTACGCAAGAGCAAGATTCGAGAGATCGTCGTACTGGGGAGGCGGGGAGTCACCCAGGCCGCATACACCACGCCCGAGCTCCTGGCACTCGGCTCCATCCCGGGTGTCGACGTCGTGCGTCGAAATCGTCCGTAACGAGCTGGTCCGGACCGAGGACGGTGCACTCGCGGCCCTGGCCACCGAACATCGGGAAGTCCTCGAGGCCGGGCTGATACTGAGGTCGATCGGTCTGCGCGGCACCGCCGTACCGGATGTGCCCTTCGACGACGTCTCAGGGAGGATCCCCAACGTCGACGGCAGAATCGTCGATCCGAACACCGCGGCGACGATTCCGGGCTTGTACACCACAGGATGGGTCAAACGCGGGCCGTCGGGCGTGATCGGCACCAACAAGCAATGCGCCCGCGACACCGTGGCAGCGTTGATCGATGACATGGTCGTGGGACGGCTGCCGCACCCGAAGTTCGGCGACGGAGAGGCTCTGGCCGCGCTCGTCCACGAGCGCCGCCCCGAGGTTGTCGACCGGGAAGGCTGGTTGGCAATCGATGCGGAGGAACGGTCGCGGGGACGTGAGCGCGGCCGACCTCGAGTGAAGCTTACCGATATCAAGGAGATGCTCGATATCGCACACACGGTGATAAATACGGCGAAATAGAGCGCGATCAAGTGCTGCCAACCAATCGGTCGGATATGGCGTCCGCAGCGTGCAGAGCCGCTGGACCTACAGGTGTCTCGCTCTAGATTCCGGACTCCGAGAAATGCCAACCGGTCTTGCGCCCGTTGACTTACCAATCTGCATTCAGAACCCTGCGCGTAGTCGGGTCAACCTGACGAAGGACCATCGGTTTGCCTGCCCAGTGGCTGGGACTGACGGGAGTTCCTCACGGGGTACGCCAGAGCGTCAGAGTGCATTCGGAAACTGGGTCATGTCCGCGCGAGGCGCCGGGTCATGACACCGATCATGGCGATGTGAATGACGGCCTCGTGGTGGTCGGGTCGGCTCTCGTAGGCGCCGACACGCCGACGGTGTTTGACGATCCAGCCGAAGGTGCGTTCGACCACCCAGACCCGGGGACGCACGTGGAATCCGGTGCTGCTGGGGCGGCGTTTGATGATCTCGACCCGAAGGGCAAGAACGCCTTTTGCCCAACCGAGTAGTCGTCCGGGGTAGCCGCCGTCGGCCCAGATGAGTCGGATGGTGGAGAAGCTGCCGCGCAGCGCGGCGAGCAGCCGGTGGGCGGCGTCGCGGTCCTGGATCGACGCGGCGGTCACCACCACACCGAGCAGCAGCCCGGTCACGTCCACGGCGACGTGGCGCTTGACCCCGTTCGTCCGTTTCCCGCCGTCCCATCCGCGACGGGATCTGGGCACGGTGTCGGCGCCGGGCACGGTCTGTGAGTCGATGGTTGCCGCGGTCGGGCAGCGGTCCCGGCCGCTTCGCACACGGAGCCGGTCGCGCAGCGCGTCGTGGATGCGCTGCCACACTCCGGCGCGGACCCAGCGGACGAAGATCCCATACCGTCGATGCCGGCGGGAACTCCACCGGCAGCTGCCGCCACGCGATCCCACCACGAACCACGTAGAGGCCATGGCTGTTCTACCTTCACGCTCTGGGTGTTCGGATCCGCCAGGTTAGAGGGTCCGTCGACGCGACACAGTCGCGGGGTCGGGCCGGGCGGCGGGTGCGCCGGGTGTGGCGGGCGCGCTCGGTCTCGGACATGCCACCCCAGATGCCATAAGACTCGGTGGCGGTGAGG
>SEEV01000816.1 GCA_004211695.1 Rhodococcus sp. (in: high G+C Gram-positive bacteria) | reverse complement strand
GACCGCACGGTGGCGGTGAAGGTACTGACCGTCGAACTCGACGAGGAGAACCGGGCCCGCTTCTTCCGGGAACAGCGGGCGATGGGCCGGCTGACCGGGCACCCGAACATCGTCAACATCCTGCAGGTCGGTGCCACCGACAGCGGCCGCCCCTTCATCGTGATGCCCTTCCACTCGCAGGATTCCCTGGACGCCCGGATCCGCCGCGACGGTCCGCTGCCGTTGGATCAGGCGCTGCGGCTGGGGGTGAAGATGGCCGGTGCGGTGGAGTCGGCGCACCGGCTCGGGATCCTGCACCGCGACGTCAAACCCGCGAACATTCTGCTCACCGACTACGGCGAGCCGGAGTTGACGGATTTCGGCATCGCGCACATCACCGGCGGTTTCGAGACCGCCACCGGCGCCGTCACCGGGTCGCCGGCCTACACCGCGCCGGAGGTGCTCGCGGGGGACTCACCGAGCCCGGCCGCCGATGTCTACGGGCTCGGTGCCGTCCTGTTCAGTGCGCTGACCGGTCATGCCGCGTTCGAGCGTCGCAGTGGTGAGCAGGTGGTGGCGCAGTTCCTGCGGATCACGACCCAAGAGCTGCCCGACCTGCGCGACCACGGAATCCCCGACGACGTATCCGACACGATCGCGCGGGCGATGTCCCGGACCCTCGGTCAGCGCCCGGCTACGGCTGCCGCGTTCGGCGAGGAACTGCGACGGCTCGAACTCGATCATGGCTTTCCGGTCGACGAGATGGCCCTGCACACCGCCCCAGGCGCGACAAGCGAGCACCCACAGCCGGTGCCCGGCCGGTCTCGGTCTGCGAGTCCTTCGCCTCGAAGCGCGGGCAGGAATCTTCCCCTGGAACTGACCAGTTTCGTCGGCCGGCGGCACGAACTCACGGAGACGAAGAACCTGCTGACCGGGTCTCGGCTGGTGACACTGACGGGCATCGGGGGTGTCGGCAAGACGCGGCTGGCAATGCGGGTCGCGGCGGGTGTGCAACGCGAATACGCCGACGGTGTGCGCTTGGTCGAGTTGAGTGAACTGCGGGACGAGATATCGCTGGTCGACGCGATAGCCGCGGCGGTGGGGGTACAGGATCAGTCGGCGAGGCCGGTGCGTGACGTCCTGAGCGAGTTCCTTATAACGCGAGAACTGCTGGTGGTGCTCGACAACTGTGAACACATGGTGGAAGCGGTCGCGGAGCTCGCCGACCCCCTGCTGCACACCTGCCCGGGGCTGCGGATTCTGACCACCAGCCGCGAACCGCTCGGCATCGGCGGGGAGGCGGTGCTGCGGGTTCCGCCGCTGGGGGTCCCCGATCCGGAGCGGACACCCTCGCTGCGGGGGTTGCCCAAATACGATGCGGTGTCGTTGTTCGCCGAACGCGCCGCTGCGGCCGTTCCGGGTTTCGCGCTGACCGAGGACAACGCGGCGGCGGTGGCGGGGATCTGTCACCGGCTCGACGGGTTGCCGCTGCCGATCGAACTGGCGGCGGCCCGGCTGCGGGCGATGTCGCCCGAGCAGATCCTCGAGCGGCTGACCGACCGCTATGCGCTGCTGACCCGTGGCAGCCGGGGTGCGCCGTCGCGGCAGCAGACGTTGCGGTTGTCCGTCGACTGGAGCTTCGAGTTGTGCACCGCCGGAGAGCAAC